>JAXGUU010000054.1:0-15056 GCA_040774145.1 Anaerolineae bacterium | reverse complement strand
GCCTATCAGACCGTACTCCTGCCGGGCCTCTGGCATTCGGACCCCCATGGGCTGGCCCTGTGGGAGAGCGTAACCCTGTGGACGATGCCGCTCTGGCTGCTCTTCGACGCCGGCACAGGGGTCGCCGCCGTGCGCCAGTTCGCCGCTCACCGGATCCGGGCTCCCGAACGAGCCTCCCGCTATCTACAACTCTACGTCTGGTGGCAGCTGATCAGCGGCGCCCTGCAGGTCGGCGCCGTCTGCATCCTGTCAGCCACGGCGATGCCGACCCTGCAGCTCGCCCACGTCTCCTATCTTCTCCTGGCCCGCGCCGCGATGCAGTTCCCAGGCATTCTCGATGTCTTCTCGGTGGCATTTCGCGCCCACCAGAGATTCGACTATCAGCAGTTCCTCAACCTCTTTGCGCTACTCAGCACACCGCTGTTGCAGATGGCCCTGACGGCAACGTTGATCCCCTGGAGCGAGACCACCGTGGGAATCGGACCGGCCGCCGCGGGTAGCTTCGGTCTCGCCGGCGGCATCATAGGGGCCGAGATCCTGGCGTTCGCTCTCGGCGCCATCCTCTACCATCACGATGGACACTCGATTCGGGCGCTCTTCGTACCGGCATTCGACGCCGCCACCGTGCGGGAGATCCTCAAATTCGGCGTGCCGTGGGCGATCGGCGCCGCCATCCCGGCTCTCGGTCTCCTGCTCCAGATCGAGATACTCGCCGAGTTCCTGACACCCCAGGACCTCTCAATCGAGAGCTGGCGCCTGATCGTGCTCGTAGCCGGGGGATTCGAGATCTTATTGGCGGGACTCTACCATAGCGTGATGCCGATGCTGGCGGAGGCCCACAGCATGGCCTACCGGGCGTTGCTGCGCTACACAGGCAGCCAGAGTATGCGCTACGGGGCGTGGTTTAGCTTCTACCTCGTCGCCGTGCTGGGTGCCATCGGCGAGCGGGCATGGGACAATTCTTCGCTCGTCGCCGCCATGGGACCCCACTACACCCCAGCCGCCCCTTGGATCATGGCGATGCTGGCGCTGGAGGCCCTGCGTTGGATCGTATGGCTGCCGGATCGCATGCTCGAAGCCGCCGGGCGTCCCGGCGTGATCGGCTGGCTATCGCTGCTCGAGCAAGCCGTGCGGATTGGGGGAGGGGTGCTGATGATCCCTTTGTGGGGCACCCCGGGACTGCTCACCGCCTATGGGGCGGGCCTGCTGATCAGGGCCGTCGTCGCACGCATCTTGGCCGGTCGCTACCTGATCAAGAGCCGCATCTACCTCTGGCAGACCCTCGTTGCTCCTGCGGTGAGCGCCTTCGCGATCTATCACCTGGCTCGCCTCGTTGCGGGGCCGCTGCTCGCCACCCTCGAGGGCGCATGGATCGTGGGTCTGTTACGCCTCGGCGCGGGGCTCTTGCTTCCCGGGCTCCTTCTCTACGCCTTCTTCACCGCCCTGACAGGGGGGTGGGACGACGGAAGCCTGAAGGAGTTGAACCGTGCCTCAGCTCTCACCAGAGGCGGTATCGGAGCGCTCCTGACCCTGGCCCGGCCATTTGCCTGGCTCCTGGAGCAGAGTGTGCGCTTGGGAGCGCGCCTATCCCCTCTCCACGGTCGTTACCCCATGTCACTGCACTCCTGGGCCCAGGAAGAGGCGCACGCCCTGACCTTGGCGCAAATGCCACCTGGGTAGATAATAGCCTCGCGGTGCATGACCCCGACAAACATTGTAGACTAGCCGATAAGAGGACGTCCATGGACACAAGACGTAGCACCCCGTTGGTCGTAGCGCTCGTGATGATCTTGAGTCTTGCCTGCAGCCTCGCGCAGGGAACACCGGTGCCAACGGAGACCGTTGCGCCGCCACTTCCCACGCAGACCCCTACACCGGTGGTAGCAGACACACCACCGACCTCAACGCCCAGACCGACGGAGCGCCCCACCGCGACCCTGGCGCCCAAGGGAAGCGGGCTTCAGATCATCAATGCGACGGATCGCGATATCTGGTACCTCTTCCTCTCCCCAACGGATGCCACGGAGTGGGGTGAGGATCAACTAGGATCCGAGATCATTTACGCCGGCGAGACCTTCACCCTCAACGAGCTTCCGGATGGCGTCTATGACCTGCAGGTTCGCGACAGCAACGATGCCATCATCCAGACCGTCTGGGGACTGGAGATCGCCGGCACGACGACGCAGGTCATCTCGGTCCAGGCAGCTTTGGAAATCGCCAACTTCAGCGATACGCCCATTGCACGTCTCTACGTATCTCCCTCCGACAGCGACACGTGGGGCGAGGATTGGCTGGACGGCGAGACCATCCCGATCAACGGCACCTTCATTCTGGAGGACATGGAAGCGGGCTTCTTTGACCTCAAGGTCGAGGACGCCGAGCAACAGGTCATTGAGGCCATCTACTACGTGCCCTTGGACGGCGGCTACCGCTGGGACATCGTGGGCAAGCTCGACCTTCCGGCTAACGCCGTCCTGCGCTTCGAGGATGACTTCCGTGATAACCGCAACAACTGGGGCGGCGTCCAGACCGCCGAGGTGGTTCACAACACGCCGAGCGATGGCGAATACTGCATTGACATTCTCATTGAGCAGATGACGGCGTGGGAATGGTATGAGCCCTTCCGTCCGGACGAGTTTGTGGCAGAGGTGGCCTGTCGAACGGATGAGACGACCGACGCCTCGTGCGGTCTGGGATTCGGCCCCGATGGTGACAACCTCTATTGGTTTGAGATCTCACCGTCCGATCAAACCTATGCCCTCTTCCTCCTGCTTGATGACCAGTGGCAGGAAGCCTTGATCGGCTGGACTGAGTCTAAACACATCCAGCCGGGTGGCTGGAACTACCTGAGCATCGAGCGTGTGGGCGGGGTCTTCTCCGTCTTCATCAATGGTGTGTTGCAGGGCGAACTGGAGAGCAACTACTTCCCCGACGGTCGGATCGGCCTGGGGGGCGCCACCTACGCACAGGGTGACGTCCGGATCTGTCTGGACAATCTGCGGGTGTGGCGATTGGAGTAGGCGGGTCATAGCAAACAGGGCCGGATGTGTGCGGACGCAGCCAAGCGACCCGGCGTCCGGCCCTTACCCCTTCGCCCTCCATACGCTCACGCGATCGTCCTCGACGCGCACGTAGTCGCCTGTGCGGATCTCCGCGATCGGGATCTGGTCCACCATCGGGATATCGCTGATGATCGCCCCGACCGCGACGATCGGTTCGCTCTCGGCGTTGATGATGGCCACCGGCGCATGTCCGGTTACCGCGAGTTGGTAGAGGACATAAGAGCCGACGGTGCTACCCTTGCCGGTCGGGAAGACAAGGACCTTTCCGGCGACACACTGACCCTCCAGTGGATGTCCTCGCTCGGTCACGATGCCCGTCGTTCCCTCCACCCCGCCCAGAAAGCCGATGGGGTCAGGGGACACCAGGGCCTCGCCCTCGGCAAGGCCCGACTTGATGACGCGAGCGGTATAGTTCAGGGGTGAGCTATCCTCCACGCAACCGCCTCCCTATCAAGGCCCCTCGCCCGGCCATCGCCCGGTGACAGCCGCCTCCACACACGCGGAAAGCGTACCGAAGCGAGCCGCGACACGGGCCAGGTTTCTCAAGTAGGTGGCCCCTTTGGCCGACGGCGTCGCGACCGCGGTGAAGCCCAGGTCGCGGACAGGAGCGATCGCTAGACATGCATCCGCAAAGACCTTTCCACCGGCAGCTTCGATCACATCGACCAGCCCCTGTTCGACCGCCAGCGAACGCACCGGACGGGCACACGTGACCCACAACGGGATGCGTAACGCCTTCCCCCGCACCCGCTCAGCGACCAACGCCAGCTCGCGGAGTGAGGCGTGGGGACAGCCGATCCAGACCAAATCGATACCGGTCACCGGATCGCTGAGCGCGGCATAGCCGGGTGCCAGATCGCGGATCACAAGGGCATCAGCACCATCAGGCGGCGCAGAAGCCTCGGGCGTCACCCCCTCGGCGTGGAAGAGGGCCACGGCCCCCGTCGCCGCCATCGCAGCACCGAGTGCCTTGAGCTTCTCCTCCCACAGAGGATCGCGCCCTTGAGCGTCGGCGCGCGTCAGCGGAAGACCCTCAAAGGCGGGCACGCCTTGGCTTGCATAGCGTCCGACGATCGCGCCCAGGGCACTGTAGTCGGAGACCTCCTCCAACGGTACCGCAACCTCGACCCGGTGAGTCGGCAAGCGGGCCGCATCCAAATGCAGCCCGTAGGCCCCGGTCCGTCCGGTGAGCGCCGCCGCGATGGCACCCGGGCCTCCCTCACGGTTGGTCCGCGCGCCCAGCACGCTGTTAGCAAAGGCGACGGCTGAGGACTCCGCCCACGCCACGTGGGCGCCCGGTGGGGGTCGATTCCCGATCAGATAGGGGGTGCAGGTCGGCGTCGGATCTCCTTCACCGACGCCCATACGCACGAAGGCCTCGACCACCGCCGCCTGCTTCTCGGCGAACTCGTCCGTGAAACCCTGCGCCGCCCAGTCCGCCATATCCATCGCCGTGGGATTGAGCCTGGTGGGGACACGTACGCGCGCGCCCTCGTCAGCCCAACGGCGCAGGAAGTCGAGCCCGGCGTCGCCAATGTTGCGGTAGGAGACGCCGGAGATCTGCACACTTTCGACCGGCACCAGGTATTCAGCGCCATAGATCCGACCGAGCGCCACGACAATCTCCATCGCGCGCTTGACGGCCGGCCCCGCATCACCTGCCAGCCAGGCCGTCTCCTCAGCAGTTAGGTGTAGCATCAGGGCCCCTTAGTCGAAGATACTCAGGTCCCACGCCGGCAGGAACTGCAGCTCGAAGCGACCGTCCCTGAACATCATCGGCAGCCACATGTAGCGTCCGTCGATCGCGTTCTCGGGCCGCCAGAGATCGAACATGGCGATGTAGGCATCGTCCCTGCCCGCGACCGGCAGGATGAAGGTGCTCTGCCCCCCAAAGGTGGTCTCGCGACCGGGTCCGACACATGGGTTCCCCAGCTCGGTCCACGGCCCCCAGATCGATGGCGCGACGGCGGAACGCGCGGCATTCGGTGCCCAGCCGGTGCAGTCCGACCCGATGAAGTAATAGGTTCCCTGACGCTTACAGATTGCGGGCGCCTCCATATAGCGCTTGGGAAAGACGCGGATGAAGTCGCCTGCCGGCGCCGTGTACTCATCCGTCAGTCGCGAGATGTGCAGCGTGCTGTTCTCCTCGGAGGCATAGAGGTGATAGGCCTGTCCGTCGTCATCGACGAAGAGCGTCATATCGCGGGCCATCTGCCCACCCTCGAAGTCGCGCCCCAGGATGTTCACCTGGTCGATAGCCTCATCATAACGACCGCTGAACTCCTGCTCAGCCGTCATCCCATCTCCGGCAACCCGCTGCTCGGGTGTCACGTTGCGCGGCCAGACACCGGCATTCGGGCGAAACGAGCCCAGGAAGCGATAGGGACCGGTCACATGGTCGCTGACCGCGACGCCGCTGCGCGCAGCGCGATAGCCCTGCCCCTTGAGCTCCAGGTGGAACCACATCACAAAGGATCGCGTCGCCTGGTTGTAGATGACCTTAGGGCGTTCGATTACGCATCCCTTCACGATGTCGCTGTCGGGGTCGTCGGAGACCGCGAGCGCGATCCCTTGATCCTCCCAGTTGTAGAGGTCCTGCGATGCGTAACAGTGAACGCCGACCATCGCCCGGTTCCCGGCACGCCCTTCGATCTTGTGCTCGCCGAACCAGTAGGTGACGCCGTCATGGTGGAGCATGCCACCGCCATGGGCATTGATGTGCGTCCCGTTCGTATCGGGCCAGATGGCCCCGGGATGGAATGTAGAAAGCCGCTCCCTGACCGGCATCATCTCACTGTCCTGTCACAGAGTCGACGTTGCGGAAGATCGAGAGCAGACGCTGATAGTCCTTCTGCGGCAGTGATGGACGGTAGAACGAGGCGATGTTCTTCTTCAAGTGCTCGGGATTGCCGGTGCCCGAGAGGATCACGTGTGCCCCCGGCTCAGCCCGGGCAAAGCGATACGCCGCGTCGGGCAAACTCACCGCGCCGCCCTCGTGGACCAGGAAGCCGAGCGGATCGTCCCGGTCGATATCGTCCGGATCAAGCTGCCCGCGCGCGATCAACTCCGCGATCACCTCGTCCAGTTTCTCGGGACGGCTCAGGGCGGAGCGCACCGCGAACATCACCAGAACGCCGATGTCCTTCTTGATCGTCTGCCTGAAGACTGTGTCGCGTGCAGACTGATTGAGCAGGTTGAAGCCCACCATCATCACATCCCAGACATCGTCCTGCACCGCAAGCCGGAGCATCTGATGATCCCGGTCGGAGTTCCACGCCTCGGTGATGCCCAGATAGCGGATCTTGCCCTGATCCCGGAGCTTCTGCATCTCGGGCACGATGTCCGCCAGCAGATAGGGGTAATCCTCCGCGCGCACACCATGGAGATGGTAGATGTCAACGTAGGAGGTTCCAAGTCGCTTGAGGCTGGCCTCCAAACTCTCGCGCACGTCCTCCGGCGTGATCGGCTTGCCTGTGCTCTTCTTCGTCGAGATAACGAGCTCGTCGCGCTTGAACCCACGTATCGCTTGCCCCACGATGGCCTCGGTCCGATAGGCCTCCGCGGTGTCGATCAAGTTGATGCCGGCCTCCAACGCTTGCTGCACGATCGCGACGGACTCTGCCTCGCTCTTTCCGGTCCCTTGTCCGGCGCGACTGAATCCCCCACAGCCGAAGCCCATGACCGTGACCTCAAGGCCGGTCCGTCCGAGTATCCTTCGTTCCACGATATCTCCTTCCGAAAAGTTACCCGTTGCCGGGCATCAGTGAACGGTATGCAGCACTAACCGTAGATCTTGCCCGTTGTGGCGGCACCCGCCGTCCGAGGCGCGCCCTTTACCGGTGCCACATCCTTACCGCCGCCGAAGTCCACCGCCCCAAACTGCTCTCGCGCGGCCATGCCCAGGAATGCCGCGTCGCTCGAGAGCGCCAGGAACTGGAACCCCTCCGCGATGCGCTGGGAGACCTCCGACGCGCTTCCACAGTGCTTGCCGGCGGCGACGCCTGCCGCCCTCGCTGCCCGCAGCACCTCCTGGATTGCCGCCTCGTGCTCCGTCCCGGGCCCGGTCTCCTTGATCCCCAGCGACAGCGATAGATCAGCGGGGCCAATGAAGCAGCCCACCACGCCCTCGACGGACAGGATCGCCTCGGCCCGCTCGACCGCCTGCATCGTCTCGATCATGACGATGATCGCCAGGTTGTCCTCGGTGAAGGTCAGGTAATCGCCCTCGATATACGAGGCGACACGGCTGCCACCCCAACTGCGCACGCCGCGCGTAGCGTACTTCATATTGGCCACCGCCGACTGCGCCTCCTCCACCGAGTTGACCATCGGCACGACCAAGCCCAACGCCCCGGCATCCAGTGTGCGCTGAATCCACACCGTGTCGTTCCAGGGCACGCGCGCCATGGGCACGGCGCCACCCAGTTGGATCGCACGGAAGCAGTTCACCATCGTGTCAAAGCCGACGGGGCTGTGCTCCACATCAACGACCAGCCAATCCCAGCCCACATGGGCCATGCTCTCCGCCGCTGCCGGCGAACAGAGTGACAGCCACGACCCCACGGCGGGCTGTCCGCTTCGCAGTTTGTCCGTGACCGGATTCGTGGCGAATTTCGTGATCCCGATACCGTTCTTCACGCGTCTCCTCCTCTTGGATGAGCTTGCCTCCAGCTACCTAGGCGCAAGTTTACCCCGGAAACGCGCTTCCAGCCACTCGACTAGCTCGAGGCGCTGGCGTAGCGGCGCAGACCGGTGCGGAAGAGCCAGGTGGCCGCGCCGAAGAGCACGCCCGCCAGGGCGAGGCTACCGACCAACACACCCACCGAGAGGTCACCGGAGAGGGCTTGCGCCGGAACGGTGGTCATGACACCGACCGGCACCACCCACGTCAGGACGGGGCGTAGCCAACCGGGGTAGCGCCCCACCGGGTAGCGCGCCATCTGGAAGAAGGCGTCGAAGAGCCAAGTGAAGAGGAATCCGGGGCTCCAGAAGACCAGACCGGCGAAGGCCAGAAGGATAGCATAGAGGATCACCAGCCCGGCCAGGAGCGAGGCCAGGAAAGCGATCACGTCGACCAGGGTGAGCGTCGCCCCAAGGCGCAGGGCAGCCGCGACCAACACGCCGAGCCCCAGCACAAGGTCGAGGAGCGCCAGCAGGGCCAGGGCGTAGCCCCACAGGAAGCGTAACGCCCAGGCCATCAGCACCACAGGCACGAAGGCTAGAGCATTCACCGTGGTGATCTCCGCCTCAGGACGCAACACCAGGGCCAGCAGCCCGGTCGCGGGGATGGCGAAGAGCATATAGACGACCTTACCCGCCACCTCGCTTGAGAGCGTGTCGAAGAACGGCGAGAGGGGGCGTAGCAACAGCTGGTTCATCCCGCCATAACGAATGATGTCACCCACCGTCCAATTCGTCTGCGAGTAGGGCAGCTGGTTGACCATGATCAGGACCAGGTAGTAGGCCACGAACTGCCCCCGCGTGAAGCCGCCGACGGTTCCCGCGCCGGCAGCCGTGGACCAGACGAAGAGGTAGATCAGCGGCGGGATCATCCAGCCGAAGGCCAACAGGAAGAAGAAACCACGGTGCTGCACCCAGCTCAGCCACGTCGCCCTGATCAATGCCCATCCGCCCTCAGGTTCATCGTGTTACCCTCCTCGCTACGAGGACGCCTTGTCCACCGTGTAGCGCAGCCAGACGAAATTGCCCTCGATCTTCTCCATATGCGCCAGCTGCAGCGGGATGACCGTCTCAACGGAGGCCAGGTCGGGAGCGACGTAGAACGATCGCGGCGACACTCCCCCGATCAGGACAAGGCTGAGGATCACGCTGAGCTCGTCGACGAGCCCGGCCCTCAGCAGCGCGCCGATAAGGGTGCCACCGCTGTCAACCCGGAGCACGTTGATCCCGTACCGCTCGTGCAGCGCCTCGAGCGCAGCGCGTAGATCCACACGGGTTTCACCTGTGACGATCGTATCGATCCCCAGCGCAGTTAGCTCCTCCAGATAGGCCGTAGGTGTCGCCCTGGAGACCAGCGCCGTGACCTCGCCCCACCATTCGCTCTGCTGCATCTGCCGCCAGCATCGCAGCCGGGCTTGACTATCGATCACGACCATTCGCTGCAGGCCCGCTCGTTTCTCCGGCGGCGGGGCCGCGAGATCAGCCTCACGATCGGGCGCGGGATAGGCGGCTGCCATCGTCCCGCTGCCCGAGAGCATCGCGTCGATGTCCTTCTAATTGTCGCTTGACACACGCGGTAAGTCTTCGTCAGATTCCGTACTGTGATCGCCGGCTTCGCGCCTCCTCTTGTGTGATCGCACATCACCTATACTCTCATCCTACAACATTGGTGTGCAAGTGGAGGGTTATACAAGCACGCACGACAGACGGCCCACTCAGGTTTGAGTGGGCCGTCGCAGGAAAGCCGAACGTCTGATGGACGCCTAGCGGCTAAGACGCAGGGTCTTGATCTCGAACGGGCTGAAGCTGAGAGAGACACAGCCGTCCACCAACTCGATCTCCTGAAGCGGTGTCTCCATCAGGTCGCTCTCGACGACAGACGAGACCGGCAGGCCGAAGCTCAACTTCGCATCCACCGTGGCGCCGGTTGCCTCGTAGAGGCGGATGACGATGTCCTCATCGTCCTCGGCACGCTTCACCGCCTCGATCACCACCGCGGACGTATCGAGCTGCAGTAGCGACAGTGTCGTAGGACTATCGCCGCGCTTCGACTCGAGCGGCGTCGCCCGCAGCGGCACATTGAGTTCATAGCCGACTTGGATCACGCCACCCGCGATGGGATCGCCCGCGTGCGGGTAGAGTGCATAGGTGAAGGTGTGATCCGCCTGGTCGGTATAGCCATGGTGCGGCTCTCCCGGGGCAACGACCGCGTCAATCAGCTCGTTAGTCCCGGGGTAGGGCGCGCTGCGCAGCAGATTCAGATCGATCACGGGATAGCCGCCCGGACCCTGGTTCTTGATCCGATGTCCATACTTGGCATCGTTGAGCAACGCCACACCGTAGTCCCGCTGCGAAACATCGGCCCACTTGTGCGCTGCCACCTCGTCCTTAGCCAGATCCCAGGTCGTGTTGCGATGGGTCGGACGATGGATGTGCCCGAACTGAATCTCGTAGGTCGCATCATCCGCATGCACGGCGACCGGGAACTGCGTCCGCAGCATCGAGCGGATCTCGCGCCAGTGGAGCCGGGTGACGAAGTCCAGACGCGCGCTGCCTTGGGTGAGCACGATCTCCTGCGTCAGTTCAGAGTGACCCAGCCGGTACGTCTGTTGGACGATGGCGCGGGGGCCGTCGACAGAGGCCGTCGCATCCACCAACGCCATGGTACGCGGCATCTGCTCAGCGTAGTCCATCGGGAAGTCCCACGCATCACCGGGATCGGTATAGACACTGAACCGGTTAGCAGCCTCTCCCTGAGGGATGATCTCGCGCGCCAACCGCTTGTCAAAGATCGAGACAATGGCGCCGTCCGCACCGAAACCGACCCGAAGGAGATCGTTTTCCAGGCCCTGTTGAGAGGCGGAAAGCTCATCCGTGGATACGGCGTCACCCGTGGCAGCATCCACCACAGCATAGCCCATCGCGGGGACGTCGGCCCTGATCCACTGACCGTCCGCCGCGACCCATTCCTGCCGCGGCCACGAGAGCGAGTTGTGCAACGCCACCGGCGCCTCTATACCGGAGGTGTCAACATTGCGCACGAGCTGTGCATCGAGCGCAGCCGTCAGTGCCTGCACCTCCTCGTACAGCGCCTCGTAGCGAGCGAGGCTCTCGTCGTAGACGCGCTTGATCGATGATCCCGGCAGGATGTCATGGAACTGATAGAGCAGGACCTCGCGCCAGATCGCCTGCAACCGTGAGGTCGGATAGTCGGCGCCGGCGAAGAGACCTGCCGCCACAGCACTCAACTCCAGGTCGCGCAAGCCCAGCTCGAGTTTGCGGTTGTACCACTTGTTGCGCGCCTCGGTGGTCAGCGTTCCCTCGTGACGCTCCAGGTAAAGCTCGCCCACCCAAGTGGGGAAGCGCTCCGCCTCCTGGCGCCAGGTCTCAAAGAAGGCCGCGGCCGATTCCTGCTTCACCGGGCTCAGGCCCGCCAGGTTCTTGATGCGCTCGAGCCGCTCCAGGTGTTCGGCCCCGGGGCCACCACCGCCGTCGCCGATGCCGAAGACCATCAGCGCGTGGTGGGAGACACCCTTATCGCGGTAGTTGGTCTCGATCCGGCGCACCGATCGTGGAGCCGCCGGACTGTTGTAGGTCTCCTCGGGCAGCATATGCGTCATCACCGTGCTGCCGTCCAGCCCCTGCCAATAGAAGGAGTGGTGGGGGAAGTCATTGATCAGACTCCAGGACAGCTTCTGGGTGGAGAAGATCTCGACGCCTGCCTTCTTGAGGATCTGGGGCAGCGCAGCGGTGTAACCGAAGACGTCCGGGAGCCAGAGGTAGTTGAGGTCGACGTCGAACTCCTCCTTGAAGAAGCGCTTGCCGTACAGCACCTGGCGCACCAGCGCTTCGCCACCGGAGACATTCGTGTCGGCCTCGACCCACATCGCGCCCTGGGGCTCGATGCGGCCCTCCTTCACCTTGGCCTTGATCTTGGCATAGAGCTCGGGGTAGATATCCTTCATCCACTGGAAGTACTGCGGTTGGCTCGCGCCGAAGACGTAATCAGGATAGCGATCCATCAGCTCAATGGCAGTGGAGAAGGTGCGCGCGCCCTTGCGAATTGTCTCGCGGATCGGCCAAAGCCAAGCCAGGTCCATGTGCGCGTGGCCCACAGCGCTGATCTGGAGCGATGGGTCGCCGCCACGCTGGGCCAGCAGCGGCGCGAGCAGGGCCCGTGCCTTCGCAGCCGCCTCGGGGATCCCGCCATAGATCGCGTGGACCACGTCCGTGAGCCCGGTTAGGATCTGGTGATAGCGGGGGCTGTCCTCGGGCAGGACCTTGAGGAAGTCGAGGAGTACCTCGAAATCGTAGTAGAGCGCCCGCACGTCGTCACGGCAGGTAGCTATGGCGGCTTCGCGGACGGTACCGTTGCCCGGCAGGCGCCCGAAGAGATCGTTACAGCCGGCATCCGCCCAGATGTCGATGACCTCGCCGCCCTCGGCGGAGGGGGTTACCTGGAGCACACGCTTGCCCGGGCGTCCCAGGCTGTAATCGTACTCCGAGCCGACAGGGGTCAGCCCGCGGACCGGCACACCGGCCTCATCGAAGACCGCCATCTCTCCGTTGACATCGAGCAGCAGCACCACGTGTTCGCCCGCGGCCTCGGCGGGAACCGTCCCGCTGAAATGGAACCAGGCACTGTCAAAGAGATCGCCCCACTTGTCGCCGATCTCGAGGATGTAGGCGTCGCCGCTCTTGCGCTCAGCAAAAGGAACCGGCTCGCGTGTGCACCAGGCCCGAATCTTGAGCGGCGCGACCTCCACGTAGACAGCATCCCCGATCATCTTGAGCGCGATGTCCAGCTGACGATGGGTAAAGAACTTGTAGTCAGGCATCAGGACCAACTCCTTATATAAGTGACGGTGAATGTAAACCTACGATATGACCTCGGCGCTAACGTCGAGTCAATTCGACCAGTACATCCGGTCGCACGGCGACGAATTCGTCGCCCAAGCGCTCCCGGACCTCCTCCAGCATATCCATCGACCAAGCCCAGTTCAGCACCCACGCCTCGACGAAGGCAGGTCGTGCGGTCCCGGCAGCTTCACGGATCTCGTTGACCATCGTCTCGATGAGCACCTCACGGGGCTCGCCGTGGGACATGCTCGTCGCCGGGCGGAAGATCACGACATCATTCGGCCCTACGCGCATCGAGGCCTGCTCCGGGCTACCCCCGTAGCCGTTGAAGATCCCGCGTAGTTGGCCATCCGTCCCGCGTGCATAGCGATCCTCCGCCTCCTGCGAGCCACGGATCAGCCAGAGGCAATTCGTGTCGATCCACTTCAATGACTCATTAGTCAGCGCCGTGTAGTCTGCGTAGAGCGCCTCGCGCTGCTCGGGATAGGCTCGTAGGTAGATGTCGGGCTCGGTATAGCCGATGCCCAACCCACCAACCAGCAGATCGTTATGCGTCGCAGTGCGCAGATAGTAGTTCAGCACAGGCGGCGCCAAGCGGGCCGCGGCCGGTGCGAAGGACCAGCCCATCGGCACGCTGCCGCGCTCGGGCCGACCGTCTGCGGTCGCCCGGTCGACCGCGGTCGCCCGGTCCCACTGCAGGTCGCGCGTGCGCATCATCAGCGCCTCACCCAGATTGTCGCCGTCGGAGATCACGTGGGCGTAGTAGACCTTACTGGGATCTAGCTTGGGGGTTGCCGGCGTCTTGTGGACCCAAGGTCCGATCGCCACGCCGGAGTGAACCGAGAGATTGGTTGCTTCATGGGAAGGCGTCAGGACCTTGCCGAAGTAGGAGCCGCGGAGCAAGCCAGGCGTCTCCATCACAGCGTCGGCGGCTTGATGAGCGGGATCCTGCGGCGTCGGCATCCAGTCGAACCACCAGCCCACGATGGGTGTGTTGGGCGGCGTGGAAGCCAGGATCCCCCGCAGCAGGTTCTCCTCGGGCAACGTGCGGTGCTCCGGGAACCAGAAGGTGAAGATCTGATGCTGGACCAGGTAGTCGGTGAGCAGGAAGATGCCGGGGTAGTTGGTCGCCAGAATGCGCTGGTTCATCCGCGGGAAGAGCTCCGTATAGGCCCACCGCATCATATCGTACTGATTCGCCCACTTCCCTCGGGCATCAAAGACGACCGGAAGGCCCAGCGTCTCGTTCATCTCCAGCGTCACCGGTAACGCCTGCTCCAGCGCCGCGATCATCATCAACACATTGGTCTGATTGAGCTGGTCAGAGCGATAGGCGCCGATCTCGTTCATGATCGCCGGATCGTAGAGGATCGCGCCCCGGACCTCGGAGAGGAATTCGTCCCAGATCTCGCCCGGGCTGGCCATACGATAGGTATACCCGGTATGGACCAGCTCATCGAGCCACAGCCGATCCTGTCGGGCGTAGCGAGAGTGCAGCAGGTAGAGGCGGGGCGTCTCACGGTTCACGAGCCCCTGCAGCACCCCCATCGCGAACTCCATCTCGGGGCCCCGGGCGCTGACGTCGATCACCCACAAACGCTCAGCGGGCGCGGACGACTGCGGCCAGAAGGTCTCGTAAGCCGCCACCGACGTCACGGGCGCGTAGGCAAGGGCGACGTCGCGAATCGGCATATAGGTTCCGCTCGCCGCCGCCTGAGCTTCGACCGCATCGGCCCAGGCCAGATCCCAACGCGTTGCCAGCGGATCAGCGCGCAGCGCATCCAGCGCTTTCGTGGCGCTGCGCGCATCGCCCATGGCGGCAGCAACCTCGATCAGGCTATAGCGCGCTACGATCCGTGTCGTTGGGTCCGGCGCACCCGCCGCGACGCGCTCGATGCCGCGCAGGATAGGCTCAGGGTCGCCGTAGGCCGCGACCTGCATCTGCAGATGCCAGGTCGACCTTGGGTACATCAACTTGAAGAGGAAACGCGTCGTCCCGGGGCGGAGGCCCACCAGGGCGCGGCCCGCGGCGGCGCGGGCATCGACCTCAGGATCCGCCGGCCCCGGGATGGCAGGTGCGTAGGTGAGGCGCCATGCCGACGCCTCACCTTCATCAGACCAGACGATCACGTCGTCGGGACCGGCGAACCTCAGCTCAGCCGGCTGCGCCTCCTCGACCTCGACCTCGGCATAGATGTAGATGACGCTCCAAGGATGGGAGACCATCCAGCTGCTGATCTCGAGCGGCGACTCAAAGGTCCAGGAGAGACTCGCCGCAGGCCGCCAGTGGAGTTCCCTGTCGTCCTTACCGATTGCGGTCAACCCTGTATCAGGGACGGTCACCGGCACAGGCCACTGTTCGGGAGGATAGACAGCATCATACCCACGATAATCCGTGTGGTCGAAAGGGCCTATGACATAGGTATTATTGAAGGGCAGGAGCGTGGACTCCGG
>JAXGUU010000053.1:0-15141 GCA_040774145.1 Anaerolineae bacterium | reverse complement strand
TGGATCAGGCTCGTGCCGACGGCCGCCAGGAGTCCAAAGCCGAGCGCGATGGGGGTGCCCCAGAGCAGCGCAATCGACAGATCCCGCCGCCGATGGTCTGTCCCGGCGATACCGTGCACCTGCCCGTAGATGACCATCTCGGCATCGACGTCGGAATCGGGCTCAAAGGTGATGGCCTCCACCTGCAACGTGTAGGTACCCTGGAGAGGCTCGAGAACGTCGGCCCGCGGATCGACGGCGAACAACCCCTGATGCGGCAAGGCGCCGCCCAGTCTTCGCTGCAACAGACTGTCCTGGGAGACGCGATAGGTCTCTCGCTGGGTCATAGACTTGTCCGCGACCCGAATCTCCCGTCCATCGGGCGTCAACCAGGTCATAGAGACGTGCGGCGGTTTCCGATCGTAACGGGTGTTGAAGAAAACCGAGATCTCACGGGGGAAGTCATCGTAGGGGAAATCGAAGGTGAAGGAGAAGATGACGTCCGTCAATTCCGCGGTCGCCGTTTCGACGGTTTTAATGACCTCCTCATCATCACTGCGCATCCGAATCGTCGCGGGGAGGTCCCTGGCGGTGAACCAGTTGGTCCACGCAGGCGCAGCGTTCTTCGGGGTGTGATACCAGACGTCCTCACCGCCCCGCCAGAGTCGTATGGCCTCGCTATAGGGAATGGTAACCATAGCATAGACCGACAGTAGGATCAGGAACGTGATGATCACGAGCCCGATCGCTGCAGCCGGATACTGAAGTAACTCGCGGAGCGTTTTCATCTCGTTCTTCCCTCCCCTCCAATCCGGACCCGCGGATCGACCAGGGCGTAGATAAAGTCCAGCAGAAAGACCGTCGCGGCGAGCAGGTACGCGTAGATCACCTGAGAGCCCACAATCACCGGAGTGTCATAGAGCCCGATCGCCTGATAGAGCGCGCGGCCCAACCCGGGCCAGTTGAAGACGGTCTCCAAGATCGTAGCGCCGGTCCACAGAGTGATCACTGTCAGGGCAAACTGCGTGATGATCGTGGGGAGCACCGGCCTGAGCACGTAACGTCGTTCGATTTCCCTATCGGACAGCCCTTTGGCCTTCGCCATCTCCACGTAGTCTTCTGTCGAATAGATAAGGAAGAAAGTACGGAAATTGTAGGTCTGGAGGAAGACGGTGCTGATGACGATGGCCGTGGTCGGCAGGACCAGGTGCCTGAGCAGGCTGAGCGCATAGTCGATCCGGCTTTCGGGAGGTGGTGCTGCGACCATACCGCCGAACGGCAGAACCTGCAAGATGGCCGCAAAGATCAAGATAAGGAAAAGGCCGTAGAACCAACCCGGGGCCGAGGAGGTCGGTGCCAGCGCGATCACAATGCGGTCCAGGATGCTCCCGTATTTCCTGGAGAGAAAGAGGCCGAAGAAGAGGCTGATAAAGAAGAGGAGCAGGTTGGAAACACCCCACATCAACAGCGTCGGGGGCAGCCGCTCCAGTAGAATGAGACGCACCTGCTTCGATCCGGTGTCACTGGTCATATCGGTGGCGTAGCCCAAATCGAGCGTGATCGCGCCCTTAAGGTAGCCGAAACTGCGCACGATAAAGGGCTGGTCGAGACCTTGACGCCTGACCTCTACCTCAACGCGTTCCCTGATGAGCTCGCTCCTCTCCTCGACACTCAGTGCTCTCATCTCAGGGCTCTGATCTTGGGAGATCTGTAGCGAGATCATCTGCTGGATGCTCCCCAGTCGTATCCGGTCGACGTAGCCGCCCATGTTGGCGACGAGAACCACCAAATAAATACCCACGACGACCGTGATGAAAAGCATCACGAGGCGGACCGCCGAATACTTGACGACCCGACCAAGTGCGCCGGAGCCGGATTGCAGCTTCTCCTGAGGCGCTCCCTCCGTCTCCATCGCCAACGCTGTATCACTCATCCTACTTCTCGCTTTCTGTATCTTGACCTGGGCCTACGAGGCAGCCGGGACAACACGATGATGTCGCATACAGAGCTACACACAGAAGGCACAGAGAGCCCGGTTCCACTGCTGTCTGTATCTTTGCGCCTTCTACGCGTATCTCTCCAGCCGAACAAAACCTACCGTCGTGGCCTGCCTACAGACAAAGGGGGGCGAGTGAGCCCCGCCCCCCTTGTCGTATCAGATCGTCCTAGATCATAACTATCGTAAGCGGTTCTCCCACCGTTCCGGAGGGGTGAGAACACCCCTCCGGAACGATCACTCAGAAGTCGGCTTACTGGGTTACGAAGTCGATGGTCTGCCGCACGGGAACGAGGGCATTCTTGGAGACCGCGATCACAGCCAGCCGGTTAGAGCCGGCCTCAAGATCGCCCGTGATGCCCGCATCCAGCACCGCTTGCCAGTAACCGTCCTCGATAGCCTCGGCGTCGCCGGTGTAGACCAGCTGGCCGGTGGCGTCGAAGACCAGGAACTTGACCATCGAGATGTCCTCGACAGGATAGGGCACGCCCTCATCCAGATCGATGAAGACATCGTAGACGGCCTCGTCACCGATGCCGACCTGTCCGGGGCCATCCACCATCACGTCGGGCACGGGGGCCTCACTGAACTGCGACCAGCGATCGGCGTAGTCGGGATAGTTGGGGTTATTCTGCAGAATCAGCGTACCCTCGACGGGGAAGACGTCCTGCAGCATAAAGGGGCCGGTCCCGATATAGAAGTGGTCACGCACGCGGTAGAACTCCTGCAGATTCGCGTAGCGCGTCGCCGCTTCATTCGCCGACATGTACTGGCTGAGCGTGGCCTCGTAAGGGATGAAGCCCTCCTCTTCGGCCATATCCAGCTTCGCCTTCAGGATCTCGAGGCTCGGGCCACCGATGAAGCTCATGTACTCGACCTCGAGGTTCCCGGCCTTGCTGTCGGAGAAGGCCAGCTCACCATCGGCCTCGGCCATCCAGGCGATCGCCATGTTGTGCCAGGCACCCTGCCCCTGAGCGTAGAGACCGTCCGAGGTGGGGTACATCGCGCGGAAGTTGCTGACGTTGTTCTCAGCATCGAGACCGTAAGCGTCGGTGTAGTACTCGATCACGACAGGGTTCTCGGAGGCGATGCGCCAACCCTTGAAGGCCTGCATGAAGGAGGTGAAATCACCCACCGCGGCAGGATCGAAGATGGCGCTTTCCTCTTTCGCGCGATCGAAGTAGAGCGCGGCACCGAAGACCATATCAGCCAGGCTGAAGGTGCTGCCGTCGTGCCACGTTACGTTCCCCGGGAAGTCGGCGGGATAGGTCATGACGACCTTGGCCTTGGCGGTCTGTGTCTCGGTGAACTTGTCGCTCGCGGTGATGAAGACCTGCTCCACGGGATCCCAGTCGACCCAGGCGTCATCCGGAACCACGTTCTCAGCGACGTACTCTAGATTCACCCAGTCGAGGGACTGTCCGACGGGCAGACCTTCCTCGATGAAGACCTCAGCGCTCTCGAGGCGCATCGGCCGCATCAGCCCGGTGTAGGGATCGTAGACGGTGGCCATATCGCCGATTGCGCGAATGGGCATCATGTCGTAGACCCAGTTCGAGCCGGAAACGGGGTTCCAGGGCTGCGTCATCAGGCTCGGCACACCGATGTTCACCGAACCGCCGACCTGGCCCTCGATCCGTAGGGTTTGACCCCAGAGCCAGGCGCCGTAGACCGACCCCGAGAGGTCTGCCGCCACAGCAATTTCCTTGCGCTGCGGGGCAATGCCCGTGTCGTCCTTCAGCCAGATCCGGGCCGAGTCCTCCATAGAGAGCGTGAGGGCCCGCGCCATCATCTCGCGGCGCTCTTCCATCGTGGTGAAGTTGTTGTTCGCCAGATCGCGGGCGAGCTGGTAGAACTCCTCGGTGGGGGTGTAGTTGTCCCACAGAGGCACGCCGGTGTAACCGTCGGGGGTGTAGAAGAAGAGGAAGTCGCCGCCGGCATCACGGCTGATCGCTGTGCTCACCCAACCACCGGTGTAGAAGCCGAAACAACCCACCGAGGGCTGCTCGCTCAGCCAGCAGGTGGAGGCCTCTGCCGACGTCTTGTAGTCGCGGGTGACGGTGAAACCGATGTCCTCGAGCAGGTTGGAGATGTAGTCACCGATCTCTAGGCGCTCATCCTCGACACGGATCAGGGCGATGATATCGACAGGCTGGCCGTTGTACTGCCACGTGCCGTCGACCATCTCAGCGCCTAGCGCCTCCATCTCCGCGGTGATGACCTCAACCGCTCGATCGGGGTTGTGGGCATAGGTCAGCTCGATGCCGGCGATGATGTCCGCCAGCAGGGCGGTGTCGTTGGCGGCGAAGTTGATCGCGGTGAACCGCGGAATCGCCATACCACCCGAGATCTCCTCAACGACGTAGCTGCGGTCCACGAGCCAGTTCATCGCCTCGCGGATCTTGGGGACGGAGAAGGGGTTCAACCGTCCGTCGTCGAACTCGGGGCCGTGGGTGTTGAAGGTGATCTCATTGTAGCTGCCGTACGAGGTTGAATACTCAAGCTCGTCGGCTGCGTAGATCGCGTCTGCGACCGAGGGATCCGAGACGGCGTAGGCATACAGGTCTAGATCGCCCGTCTGGAGCCGCCGTACTGCGGCGTCCGCCGAGGGCTCCTCGGACATAATCACCGTGTCGACCCATGCGCCTCTGCGCGTGATGGGCTCCGCTTCGGCCTCAACCTCGACCGGAACCTCGACCTCCTTGATGACCTCGACCTCTTTCTCGACCTCGACCGGAACCTCGACCTCCTTCACGACCTCCACAGTCTGGATGATCGTTTCAGGCGTGGGCGTGGCGCAGGCGCTCAAGACGAGGCTCAGCACAACGAGTGCACCAAGCATGGCCATGAGTTTCTTAACCATGGATTTCTCCTCCTTCAAACGTAGTAAGGATTGGGTTCTCTGAAGCAAAAAACACTACGGACTTCCACTGTCGCTGTCATCATGTCACCTTCCGAACGCAACACCTCCTTCCGTAGCTTTGATCGAGTCGCGCCTCAACTTGAGACGTGTTGAGTCCCACCAAGAGAGTGTGGACCCTCACGATCGTCTCATTTTACGGACAATAGTCCGGTTGTCAAGGTCAGTTGTCACTTGGCCGCGGCGGCGCTCCATCGGTAGCCGATTCCATGTCGGCCAGCCACGCGCGATCCTCCGGAGAGAGAGGCGCACTATGGAGCATATGGGGGCGCCTGCGCAGCGTACGCTCAAGCGCAGCACGCCGCCGCCAGCGTGCGATTGCTGCGTGATCCCCCGATCTCAGGACCTCGGGCACCGACCACCCCTTGAAGTCTGCCGGACGTGTGTACTGGGGTCCCTCGAGGAGGCCCGATGCGTGCGAGTCATCCTGGGCGCTTTCGGCAGCGCCCAGAACACCGGGGATGAAACGCGCGACGGCATCGATGACGACCATCGCAGCCAACTCGCCGCCGGTGAGCACGTAGTCGCCGATGGACAGTTCGTCGGTGACCAGGTG
Source organism: Anaerolineae bacterium (assembly GCA_040774145.1). Taxonomy (GTDB): domain Bacteria; phylum Chloroflexota; class Anaerolineae; order B4-G1; family SLSP01; genus PWVB01. Next base: position 9,690 of record JAXGUU010000053.1, on the reverse strand, counting down.
CTCGCGCACCCGCTCGTCGACCCCCTCGTAATGTCCACAGATCAGCGCGAGACGCGGCTTTTCGGCCAGCTCTCGGGCGATGGCGTGGGTGAGGAGGCGTCCCTGAGGCGACAACAACACGATGGGCACGGCGTCGTCGTCAACCACGGCTCTGACCGCGCGGAAGATGGGACCCGGCTTCATCACCATCCCCTGTCCGCCTCCATAGGGCAGATCGTCGGTCATCTGGTGACGGTCCAGGGCGTAGTCGCGGATCTGGTGAAGGAGAACCGCCAACCGCCCTTGCTCCCGGGCACGCTTCATCATGCTCTCCTGGAGCGGGCTGAGAAACATCGCCGGGAACAGCGTAAATACATCGATCCTCATCGTCTATAGTCTAGCATATTTCTCCGCAGCAGGCGAGTGACACTTCCTGCTGGACCTCACCCACCGCCGTCTGATGTGGGGCGGGAAGCTGTCCCGCCCATGCTCCCTGTTGACGTTGGGTGGTCGGGTCAGCTACCCGACCCACATGCAGATGCGTCCTAGTCCGCGGCGCGGGCCCAGACGTCTGCCGCAAGCTCGCGTGCGTGCGCTCTGATCCTGCCCTCGTCAAGGGTCAAGAGCTCCCGGTCCCGCATCAGGAGGCGCCCGGCGCTGATCGTGGTCGTCAGCATCGAGGCCTCGTAACCGAAGATCATATGCCAGGGCAGATTGCCGGCGGTCAGCGGCGTGATAGGGTCATAGTCCATCAGGACCAGGTCGGCGACGGCGCCCGGTGCCAGCACGCCCAGCTGCTGATCGGGCCAGAAGTTGGCAGCCAGGGCGGCGTTGGCGTCGTAGGCCAGCTTGAAGACCAGGTCGGCGGGCATGGCGCGCGGGTCGCGTTGGACGAGTTTGTGGCCGAGATAGGTAGTCTTCATCTCCGCGACCATGTTGTTGGAGAAACCGTCGTTGCCCAGCGCCACTCGGACCCCGTGCTCGAGCATCGTCTCCACCTGAGCGAATCCGACGCCGTTATTCATGTTTGAGCGCGGTTGGTGGGTCACCCAGGTGCCGGTCTCTGCTAACACATCCATCTCGTCGGGGGTGACGTGCACGGCATGGGCGACGATGGTCTGTGGGCCCAGGATGCCTGCCTTGTGCAGACGGTGGATGACGCGCATACCGGATTTTGCCAGGCTGTCCTCGACGTCCTCAATACCCTCAGCGGCGTGGATGTGGAAGCCACATGGAAGATCGCCGCGGGCAGCGACTGCCCTGGCCAACGTCTCATCGCTGAGCGTCAGCGAAGCGTGCAATCCAAACGAGGCGGCAAGCTGCGGATGAGGCGTCTGCTGCAGCCGGCGCAGGAAGCGCACGTTCTCCGCGATGCCTGCCCGGGCGCGCTCCGGCCCGTCGCGATCGGTCACCTCATAGGCTAGCGCCCCACGCACGCCTGCCTCACCGACGGCCTCGGCGATGATGTCGAGGGAGCCCGCAATCGCGTTGGGGCCGGCATGGTGATCGATCAGCGTCGTGGTGCCGTGGCGGATGGCATCCGCCAGACAGACGAGCGCCGATGTCCGCACGTCGTCCAGCGTGAGTTGCCGGTCCAGGCGCCACCACAGGCGTTTCAGCACCTCGCCGAAGGCGGGCGCCGGCGGGCCGGGGTAGGCCCATCCGCGCGCAAAGGCGCCGTAGAAGTGCGTGTGTCCACAGAGCGTTGCGGGCAGGGCCAGCTGCCCTTGGGCATCCAGTTGCGTCGCCTCGGGATACTCGGAGACCAGCTGGTGAGTCGGCCCGATCTCGGCAATGTGCCGGCCCTCGATCCGTATGGCACCATCTTCAATGATCTCCGGCGCCGGTCCAAGGGTGGCAACGCGTGCGTGTGTGATCAGCATCGTTCGCCTCCGTGAAAGGTGCGTTATCAGTGAAACCTCGGGTCCTCGAGGAGGATACGTTGTAGTCCTTCGCGCAACGTGACCTTGGGCTCATAGCGGAGGACCTTGCGTGCGAGCTTCAGGTCGGCCTGGAGTCGCGAGACGCCACCGCTGCCGACGGGGCTGTAGATCGTGTTGCTGGAGGAGCGGGTGAGGCTCAGGATCTCATGCGCGAGCTCGTTGATGGGCACCTCGACACCGCTCCCCACGTTGATCGTGATGTGTTGCGTGCTGTCGAGCGTCAGTGCGGCGATCAGGGCGTCCACGATATCGCTGACGTAGACGAAGTCGCGCGTCTGTTGCCCATCGCCGAAGATGACCAGCGAGCCGCCACCTATCGCCTGGCTGATGAACCGCGGGATGACCGAGGAGTGCGAAGGAAGGAGCGGTTGCCCCGGTCCGTAGGCGTTGAAGATGCGCAGGACAATCGCGGTGGTCCCCCACAGCGACCCGATCGTCTGCACATAGTGCTCGGCTGCCAGCTTGCTGACGGCATAGGGCGACAGGGGGCTGGGGGTGGCGGATTCGGCGACCGGCTGTCTGGCCTGGTCGCCGTAGAGCGCGCCTGACGAGGTGAAAACGAGGCGCGGGATACCCACGTCACGCATGGCTTCAAGAAGGGCCACGGTGCCGCTGACGTTGGCTTCATTATATTCCCGGGGATAGAGGATCGACTCGGCGACAAGGACCCGCGCCGCGAGGTGGTAAACGCAGTCGACGCCCTGCAACAGGGACCACAGCTTGGGTCGATCCGTGATGCTGCCGCGGTGGAAAAGGACCTCCGGCTGCAGACGATCCGGATCCCCCGCGCTGAGATCGTCCAGGACCAGCACTTCATGGTGTTCGGCTGCGAGGGCATTGGCAAGCGCGCTGCCGATGAAGCCGGCCCCGCCGGTGATGAGTATTCTCACGCTTCCTCCAGGACCTGTGGGTTGCGATAGGCTGATGCCACTATTGTAGCAGATCCTGAGACGCCCGTAAATCCGTGCTCGCGAGGGCTATCGCACTTCAGCAATCTTCCGGGAAGCTCGAAGAGCCTCGCTCATGACAGGGAGTGCGTCGGACGCCTGAATCCGCGCGACGCAACGGACCTGCTAGCTTCCCCGAAGATCAAATGCGATAGCCCTGCCGCGTTCACCGGATGTGCTTCGTCTTGCTCGGGCGGCTTTTCGCGCTATGATCTGGTTGCCACCCAAAAGGAGGGACATGAGTCAACGTACATCTGTGAAGGAAATGATAGCCCCGCCGGAGAAGGTCTATCTGGTGGGGGTCGAGTGGAAGGTCCTCCCTCATGGGCGTTATGCTCCCACGGATTGGCCGGTGGCCGAGTCCTTGGTCGAACTTGACCGGCTGGCGAGTACGGCGGGTCTCGAGGTCGTGGGGCACACCACGCAGAATCTGGAGCGTCCGAACCCGGCGACCTTTGTCGGCAGCGGCAAGGCCGAAGAGATCGCAGCTGAGGTCCGCGATCGTGAAGCGGATGTCGTTATCTTCGATGATGAGTTGGCCCCGCGGCACCAGCGTGAACTCGAGAAGGTCTTCGACAAAGGCGTTAAGGTCATGGACCGCACCGGGCTGATCCTCGATATTTTCGCACAGCACGCCAGGACGCGTGAAGGCGCGCTCCAGGTCGAACTCGCCCAATACGAGTATCGTCTGCCGCGGCTGACCCAGCAATGGACCCAGGAAGCCCTGACCCGCCAGGCCGGTGGGCGCGCCGGCGGGAGCACGGGCGGGGTGGGGCTGCGCGGTCCGGGCGAGACCCAGTTGGAGATGGACCGTTTCGCCATTCGCCGGCGCATCGCCCAGATCAAACGTGAGTTGGACAATGTCCGCAGTGCCCGTTCGCGACAGCGTCAGCAGCGACGTCGTGAGGGACTGCCGACGGTCGCGCTGGTGGGCTATACGAACGCGGGGAAGTCCACGCTGCTCAATGCGCTGACGGGGTCGACCATCTACGTGGCCGATCAGCTCTTCGCGACGCTCGATCCCACCACGCGCAGGGTGCTGCTACCCGGAGGGGCGGTCGTGCTTTTCACCGATACCGTCGGGTTCATTCAGAAGCTGCCGACCGATCTGATCGCGGCCTTTCGGGCGACGCTGGAGGAGGTGCTGGAGGCCGATCTCCTGATCCACGTGATCGATGTGAGCCATCGGCAGGCGACAGACCAGGCGCGGGCGGTCTTCGAGACCTTGAAGAGTATCGGGGCGGGCGAGGTGCCGATTATCAATGCGTTGAACAAGGTCGATCGCCTCGGTGATCCGGAGGCCGCGTGCGCTGCGCTCACGGACCTCCGCGACAGTGTCGCCATATCGGCAACGACCGGTTACGGGTTGGACGCGCTTCTGGCGGAGATCGAGGTGGTCCTCGAGTCGGAGATGCGGTGGGTCAGTGTCTTGGTGCCGTTTGACCGCGGCGATCTGGTCAGCCTGATCCACGAGCGCGGTCTGATTGAGCAAGAGACGCACAGTGCTGAAGGGACGCATATCATGGGCCAGGTACCGGACGCATTAGCGCCACAGTTGGCACCTTTCGCGGTGCCGCGCAGAAAGGCGTAGGTCCGGCACGATGGGACATTGGCGCAAACAACAGCATCAGGAGCGCTATTTCCAGAAGGCGAAGCAGGAGGGCTATCGCGCGCGATCGGCCTATAAGCTGCTTCAGATTCAGGAGCGTTTTCGCGTGGTCCGTCGCGGTGACGTCGTCGTGGACCTGGGCGCGGCTCCGGGTTCTTGGTCACAGGTTGTCGTCGATCTGGTCGGCGAACGGGGGAAGATCATCGCTCTGGATCTGCAGCCCATCGAACCGATTCCCGGCGTCGTCACGATCGTGGGCGATATGACCGATCCTGTGGTGCAGGCACAAGTCATCGAGGCGGCGGGAGGGCGAGCTAACGTTGTCCTGAGTGACGCGGCTCCGTCGACGACGGGGGTCAAGCTGCGCGACCACGTGCTCTCGATCGAGTTGGCGAGCGCCGCGTTTGAGGTCGCTCGCGAGCTCCTGGTGCCCAAGGGCAGTATGGTGCTCAAGGTTTTCGAAGGCGAGGATCTCCCCGATTTGATCCGCGCCGTCAAGCTGGCCTTTCATCCGGTGAAGGTGCACACTCCCGCTGCCACGCGCAACGAGAGTTGGGAGTCCTTCATCGTCGCACGGGGATTCAAGGGCGGACGCTAGATGGTCCCCGAGTCGCTGCGGCTGCGGAATTTCCTCTCGCACCGCGAGACAGACCTCGATCTGCGCGGCGTGCATCTGGCGAGCCTGGTGGGTGAGAACGGCGCCGGCAAGTCCGCTCTGTTGGATGCGATCACCTGGGCCGTGTGGGGGCGCTCCCGGGCGCCCTACGGGCGCGATGATGACCTCGTCTATCACGGTGAGTCGAGCCTGGAGGTGGAGTTCGTCTTCCGCATGCCCTATCAGAGCGGCGCCGAGCAGCGATGCCGTATTCTGAGGCGTCGCGAGGCCCGCGGTCGGCGCAGTGTGAGCTCGCTGCTTGACTTCGAGGTCGAACGCGAGGGGGAGTGGCGGATCCTGACCTCTGACAGTATCCGCGAGACGCAGCAGTCGATCATCGACCATCTGGGCTTGGACTACGACACCTTTATCAACTCCGCCTATCTGCGCCAGGGCCATGCCGATGAGTTCACGATTCAGTCTCCCGGACAACGTAAGTCCGTCTTGAGCGCGGTTCTGGCCCTCGATCAGTGGTCGGTGTATCAGGAGCGGGCGAAGGTGAGGCTGTCCGCAGCGCAGGGCGAGATGCGCGAGATCGATCGACGCCTGGCGGAGATCGAAGCCGACTTGGCCCGCAGGCCTGAGTTTGAGGCTGCGCTGGCCGAAGCGGAGGTTGCGGCAGAGACATCTGAGGCTGAACTCGCCGAGGTCCAGCAGGCGATGGATGAACTGACGCGCATGAGGGAGCAGGTCCTGGCCCACCAGCGGCAGCGCGAGGATCTGAAGCGCCGTTGCCAGGAGGCCCAGGCTGCACGCGATGAGCTCCACCGTGAGCTTGAGGTGCACCGCACGCGGCTGGCGCAAGATCAAGCACGGCTGGCACAGGCCGACGCGATTGAAGCGCGCTACGCTGTTTATCAGGACGCTGTAGCCGAGGAGCGCGAATTCGGCAGGAAGCTTGGCCAGGCAGCGCGGCTGCAGGAGCAGCGCTCGAGCTGTGAAGCTCAGGTCGCCGCGGCGCGTGAGGAGTTGGCCGAGCAGGTGCGGGCTCTGGAGCAGGAGGAAGCACGGCTGGATCGTGCGATCGCGGATGCGGGGGCGGACCTGAAGCGGGCTCTCGGTGAGCTCAAATCACAGGAAGCTCTCCTTTCGGAGCGTTTTACCGATGAGGGCTTTGCAGCGGGTTTGCGAGCGGCAGAGGCCGAGCTGGCGGAGACGGTCGCGGCTGGGGAGGAGTTGGACAGCGTCAGGGCGATGCTCCAGGAGTGCAAGGTCGAACAGAGCCGTCGTACTGAACGCAACCGACAGTTGCGCGACCTGATGAATGAAACCAAGGCGCGCCTCGATGCCTTGGCTGAGGCAGAGGCCGATTGCCCCCTCTGTGGTCAGCCGTTGTCGCCCGAACACCACGCGCGGCTCCTCGATGAGATCGGGGCTCAGGGCAAGGTGATGGGCGACGAGTTTCGGGCTCATCAGGAGCGCCTGTCGGCGCTGCGTGAGGAGCAGGACGCGCTAAGCGCGAAGATCGCGGCCCTTGAGGCGCGCGTGCAGGTGCGTGCGAGGCAGGAGCAGGCTCTCGCGCGTCTGCAGCAGCGCCGCGAACAGGATGAGGCGGCGCGTGAACGCGCGCAGGCCCTGGCGCAGGAGATCGCTGCGCTCGACCGACGCCTTGCCGAGGAGGAGTTCGCGGGCGCTGAGCGTGAGGCGGTACGTGCGATGGTGGAGCAGAGGGTGGCGCTGCAGGCACGGATGGCTCACGGCGACTTCGCTACAGAGGCACGGGCCGAGTTGGCGGATATCGTGGCGCAGTTGGCCGAAATCGGCTACGACCCGGCGGCGCACGTCCAGGTGCAGGACCGCCTCGCGACGCTAGCGACCGCCGAGGCCGACTATCGTGAACTGGAGAAGGCACGCCTCGGGCTGGAGAACACGTCGCAGGCGCTGGACCGTCTCGAGGCTCAGGTCGAGGTCCAGGAAGGCCGCATCACGGCGCTTGCGGCAGATGCTGAGCGGACCGAGGCGGAGATTGCCGATCTGCAGCACAAGCTGACGATGGCTGTAGATGTCGGGGAGCGCTTGAGTGCGGTGCGCCAGGAGGTCGCTGCCGCCCGCCAGCGGGTGGGCGCGGCGAGGCAGAACCTGGCAGCGCTGGTGACGCTCGAACAGCGGGTCACGGCGATGCGCGAGCAGCGTGCTGCCGCGGCGGAACGGGTCGCCATTTACACGGAGTTGCGCGACGCCTTCAGCGTCAATGGGATTCCGGCGATGATCATCGAGCACACACTGCCCGAGCTGGAGCGTGATGCCAACCGCATCCTGCAACAGCTCTCCGGTGGACGGATGCATGTGCGCTTCGAGACGCAACGGGAGACCAAGACGGGCAACTTGCGTGAGACGCTGGACATCATCATCAGCGATGAGAAGGGGACCCGTCCCTACGAAGGCTTCTCCGGAGGCGAGCAGTTTCGCATCAATTTCGCCATCCGCGTCGCGTTGTCGCGGATGCTGGCGCAGCGCGCCGGCGTGCGACTGCGTTCGCTCTTTGTCGATGAGGGGTTTGGATCGCTCGATGCAGAGGGCCGCCAGCGGTTGGTCGAGGCCGTCAAGGCCGTGCAGGACGAGTTCGATATGATCCTCATCATCACGCACATTGACGAACTGCGTGAGGCCTTTCCCACCCAAATTCAGGTGACCAAGACCGCCGGCGGCTCACAGGTTGATCTGCTCTAGGCCTGGATAACCGAGGCCCTTCTAGTCGATCGTGTAGTTGTCGAAGTATCCCTGCACGAGGACGATCGGCGTACCCTTATCGCCGCTGCCTGAGGTGAGATCAGCCAGCGAACCGATGAGGTCGGTCAGGTGACGCGGAGTGGTGCCCTGCGACGCCATCTTCCCCACCAAGTCCTGATCCTTGTTGCGGATGTAGGCAGAGATGGCAGCTTTGAGCTCGTCGCCCTCGAGGTCGGGGAACTCATTGTCAGCGAGGTATTTCAGTTTGACCTCGTTGGGTTGTCCTTCGAGGCCGGCGGTGTAGCCCGGCGAGACGACGGGATCGGCGAGCTCCCAGATCTTGCCGACAGGATCCTTGTAGGCGCCATCGCCATAGATCATGACCTCAACATGCTGACCGGTTTCCTCGTGGATCCGGCGCTGAATCGCCTCGACGACGGCGTTGCTGCTCCTTGGGAAGAGCTTGACCGTCTCCTCGGAGGCTTTGTTGCTGCCCAGCAGGCCATAGATCTCGTTGTAGCCGCTGCCCTCCACGGGCGCATGGAGGAGGTCATCGAGGCCGAGGACGCGCTCCGCCCCCGCTGCCTTCAGCAGGCGCTTAGTTCGAGCGCGCGTATGAATATCGCAGCAGAGCACCTTCTTGGTGATGTCAAGAACCGCGCGTGCGTCGTTGGCGAAGATGATCTCCACCTCACAGCCTGCATCCCGGATCAGTTCCTTATAATAGGCGACGTAATCGACGCCGGTATAGGGATGCGTCGGGTAGCCGAATAGCTCGCGATATGTCGCCTCGTTGAGTACGTCGGTCCACGGATTCACACCCACCTCGTCCAGCCGATCCAGGTCCACCAAGCTGTTGCCGACCTCGTCAGAAGGATAGCTGAGCAGCAACACGATACGGTCGGCACCTTGCGCGATCCCTCTCAAGCACGTCGCGAAGCGGTTACGGCTCAGAATCGGGAAGACGACGCCGAGTGCCCCTGCCCCGAACTTCGCCCTGACATCACTGGCGATGTGCTGCACCGTCGCGTAATTCCCCTGGGCGCGCGCGACGACCGCTTCGGTGACCGCAATCACGTCCTTATCACGTAAGGTGAAGCCCTCACTGCTCGCGGCAGCCATCACGCTGTTGAGGACGATCTCGACAATATCGTCGCCCCTACGGATGATGGGTGCGCGGATGCCTCTAACTATGGTGCCGATGAGTCTTTCCGTCATGATGGTCTCCTTCTTGATGATAGTGCGTCCGATGGATCTCAACGCTGCCTTCGGACGCCGGGTCGTGCATCTAGCTTGCTCTCCCGCGCGACATCAGCGCCACATTCTCGATGTGATAGGTTTGCGGGAAGAGATCAACGGGTTGGACCCATTCGAGGATATAGCCATGGCGGGCCAATCTTCGGCAGTCGCGGGCCAGGGTCGCCGGGTCGCAGGACACATAGACCAGCCGCTTGGGGCTCCACGCGGTCAGCGCGTCGATGACCTCGGGCTCGAGGCCGGTCCGTGGCGGGTCGACGACGACGGCGTCGACGCGACCGTCGATGCCTTCAACCATCTCCTCCACGGCCCCTTCCAGAAGGGTGACATTGTCGGCGTGGGCCAGATTGTGGCGCGCATCGGCAACGGCGGGCGGATTGATCTCGATGCCGGTAACGTGGCGTGCCTCCTCGGCGATGAAGGCGGTGAAAAGTCCCACACCGCAATAGGCATCCAGCACGTGCTCTGAACCGTCGAGGTCCAGCGCCCCCAGTACGATCGCGACGAGTTCCGCGGCTTGGGCCGAGTTGACCTGAAAGAAGCTTGTCGCAGAGACACGGAACTCGCGCTCGTGGACCCGCTCGATAAGATAGTCCAGTCCGATAAGGGGCGCGACGGCGTCATCGTGGC
>JAXGUU010000052.1:0-15173 GCA_040774145.1 Anaerolineae bacterium | reverse complement strand
GCGGTCCTACGCCATTTCGCGCTCAACCTGCTGCGCAAAGAGACCTCCTCTCGCACGAGCATCCGAGCCAAGCGCCTCCGAGCCGGCTGGGACGAACGCTACCTTCTCAAACTACTCGCTGTCTGAGATGCGTACGCCCTGTAACGGGCTCTCGGATGTGCCGGCGAGGTACTGGGATACGACTGAAAGCTTCTCTGATCTTCCCCCGAAAAAGTGGACAGTCGCAGGTGCGACGGGCGTGCGCATCTCCTCCGGCAAGGGATTGAGTGCAGAGGTGCTTGCTAAGGGCGAGCCGTATCTCAACAATGCGGCCGACCAAGATCCGCGGCTCTATACCGCCCGGAGCTTTTCGCCGATTGCCGTGCTGCTGCCGGCGTGCCGCTCATTGCTGAAGGCGAGATTCTTGGCCTGCTGTGGATCGGCAGCCGTCGCGCGTTAACCGATCACGACCTGAGGCTGCTAACCGCGATTGGCGACATCGCCGCCAACGCGCTGCGTCGCGCTGCGTTGCACGACCAGGTGCAAGCCCAAGCGCGCCGGATGCAGTAGATCATCGACACGGTGCCGGAGGGTGTACTACTCCTTGACGCAGAAGGCGTGACGCTGTTAGCCAACCCCACGACCGAGCGTCACCTGGCGATTCTGGCGGGTGCTTCGCCCGGTGAACGGCTGACCCGGCTGGGCAATCGGCCCCTGGCAGAATTCCTGACCTCACCCCCGCAGGGGCTCTGGCATGAAGTTTCGGCCGGGGAGCACATCTTTGAGGTCGTGGCACGCCAGATCGTTGACGAGCCTCGGACGGCACTCTGGGTCTCAGTCATCAGGGACGCTACGCAGGCGCGCCAGGTGCGCCGGCGTCACGAGCAACAGGAGCGCCTGGCCGCCGGGGGCCAGCTGCCCGCCGGGATGGCCCACGACTTCAACAACATCTTGGCGGTGATTGTGCTCTACGCGCATATGGCCGAGATGTCTGTGGACGCGTCGCACCCCGTTCGGCGGTGGATGCGCATCATCAATGACCAATCGGGCCAGGCGACAAACCTGGTCCAGCAGATGCTCGACTTCAGCCGGCAGAGTGACATGCAGTTTCAGTCGCTGGACCTATTCGCGCTTCTCGAACTGCAGGCGCAGTTGCTGTCGCGCACACTGCCGGAGCACATCCGGCTGACGTTGGATGCCGCGTCCGACTCGGACTATTCGGTCCACGCTGATGCTACGCGCATTCAACAGATCGTCACGAACCTCGCGATCAACTCGCGAGACGCGATGGCGGAGGGTGGCACCTTGCGGATCAGCTTGGCGCCGCTGATGTTTGAGCCCGGCGATGCACCACCTCTGCCGGCGATGGGAAGCGGAAAGTGGATCCGGATGATGGTCGCTGACAGCGGTACCGGAATGGCACCCGAAGTGCGCCAGCGTCTCTTTGAGCCGTTCTTCACAACCAAGGTGCCCGGCAGGGGCACCGGCCTGGGACTGGCCCAGGCCTACGGCATTGTGAGTCAGCACAGAGGTCACATCGATGTGGAGTCGGCGTTAGGGCAAGGGACGATCTTCATGATCTATCTACCAGCCGCATCCGAGCGCCCCACTGCGGACGCAGAAGGTGATGTGGTGGAAGATCCCAGGGGCTTGGGGGAGACCGTGCTGGTGGTTGAGGACAACGCCTCGCTGCGTGAAGCGCTGGGATCGGTGCTGACGGACCTGGGCTATATGGTGGTGGAAGCGGACGATGGCGAGACGGCACTGACGCTAGTGGAGGGGCAGGGCATGCAGGTGGACCTCATCGTGAGTGACGTCGTGATGCCTAGGATGGGCGGGATCGCGCTGTTGCTCGTGCTCCGGGAGCGCGGATTGCAGATGCCGGTGATCCTCTTGATCGGACACTCGTTCGAGCGGCAGCGGACGGATCTGTGGGGTAAAGGCCTGAGCGCCTGGCTGCGCAAGCCGCCGTTGCCGGCCGAACTCGCTCACGCGGTGGCGCGGGCCCTGCACGTTGGTGACTGAAGATCGGCCCCCCTGTAGGCAGGGCGACAGCAGGTGACTGCCGTAGCGCCCATCGACAGAAGTGAGGGCTTCAATCGGACCTGTCGAACGGGCCATCATAATCAAGCCTTACGCCGAAATCCTGTTTGCTACTTGACGTCATCCATATCTTCGGGTAGAATCTTCTCAAGTCGAATACAGAACAACGTAGATCCGGGAAAGTAGCCCGCATACGTGCGCCAGAGAGGTGAGCCCTGCGCTGAAAGCTCACTCGCAGACGGTGAGGGTGAATGGGCCGGGGAGTTGCCAGTCCGAGCTGGTTGCCGTGGGGCAATCCGGGTAGGAGTGGCCGGAGTCGCCACCGTTATCAAGGCAGAGGGTATCGGCTATCGAGAGTACCTGACGTAGCCCGTACCTGCACGAGTGGAGCTGGCTAATCGCGTCACACGACGCGATTTTGTGTTTCTAGGCAAGAGCGAAACAGCCGGCTCAACCGGGGTGGTACCGCGGGAAGGCAAACGCCTCTCGTCCCTGCAAGGGATGAGGGGCGTTTTTCGTTTGCGGCAGCCCCAGACAGCCAAGAGGAGGAGTGAGATATGCAGAAGCAGCCAAGCGCGATGTCACGCGAGCAGTTTCGTGAGAGTGCGGCACCCGGGGGATTGGTACCCGTCTACCGCGAGCTGCCGGCCGACTTGGAGACCCCGGTCTCCGTCTACCTCAAGCTGCACGGCTCGGGACCCGGCTTTCTGCTGGAAAGCGTCGAGCGCGCCGAGCAGGTCGGGCGCTACTCGTTCCTGGGGTTCAATGCGCATAGGCAGATCATCGCCCGGAGGCGCGAGATCACCGTGCACAACGGCCACGGGTCGGACACGTGGACGCTGAGCGTCGGGCAGGACCCCTTGGATGCCGTGAAAGCCGAGTTGACGCGCTATCAGCCCGTCAGCCCGGTTGGGCCCAGCTCGAAGAGTCTACCACGCTTCTTCGGGGGCGCTGTCGGTTACCTTAGCTATGACCTGGTGCGCTCCTTTGAGCGCCTGCCCGGTGTCGAGCGCGATGATTTGGGCCTACCCGATCTGCACCTGTTGCTCACCGACACGCTGGTGGTCTTTGACCACGTGCAACACCGGCTGCTGCTTTTCGCTAACATCGACGTGCCGGCGGGCGCTGATCCGGACGCCGCCTACGACGACGCCATGGCTCGCTTGGACGACCTCGAGGCCCGCATTGCAGGCCCCCTGCCCACGTTGCCTGCCGCCCCAGGCCCCAGTTTGTATGAGCTGACCTCCACGATGAGTCAGGCGCAGTATGAAGCAGCCGTGCGCAAGGCCAAAGCGCACATCACGGCAGGCGATATCTTCCAAATCGTGATCTCGCGGCGGCTGATCCGACCGACCGATGCCGACCCCTTCAGCATCTACCGGGCGCTGCGGAGGGTCAATCCGTCGCCCTATATGTTCTTCCTCAGCCTGGGCGGTGAGGACCCTGTGACGCTCATCGGTTCGTCACCTGAAGTTCTGGTCCGCTTGCAGGGTCGTACCGCTGCGGTGCGGCCTCTTGCCGGAACCCGACGCCGCGGCAAGGATGCTGCCGAGGACACGGCACTGGCCGCCGACCTTCTCGCCGATCCCAAGGAGCGGGCCGAGCACGTGATGCTCGTTGATCTGGGTCGCAATGACCTGGGCCGGGTGTGTGCGTACAACACGATCCGCGTTTCGGAGCTGCTGGCCACCGAGACCTATTCCCACGTCATCCACCTGGTCAGCCACGTGGAAGGGCAGCTGCGGGATGGGCTGGACGCCTTCGACCTGCTCCGCGCCACGCTACCGGCGGGCACCGTGAGCGGCGCGCCGAAGCTGCGGGCGATGGAGATCATCGACGATCTGGAGGGCTTACGGCGCGGACCTTATGCGGGCGCCGTGGGTTACTTCGGCTTCAACGGCAATATGGACACCTGCATCACCATTCGCACGATCGTAATGCGCGGCAAGACCGCCTACCTGCAGGCCGGCGCGGGCATTGTGGCCGACAGCGACCCCACGCGCGAGTACCAGGAGACGCTGCACAAGGCGCAAGCGCTGAGCGTCGCGATTCAGATGGCAGAGGAGGGAGTCTGATGATACTGGTCATTGATAACTACGATTCGTTTACCTATAATCTAGTACAATACCTGGGAGAACTGGATGGCGACCCACTGGTGCGCCGCAACGACGCGATCAGTGTCAGCGAGATCCGGCACCTCGACCCCAGCCACATCGTTATCTCACCAGGCCCCGGCACACCGCGAGATGGCGGCGTCTCCGTGTCCCTGATCCGTGAGTTCTTCACGACAATCCCCATCCTCGGCGTCTGTCTGGGCCACCAGTGCATCGCCGCAGCATTTGGCGGACGGGTGGACGCCGCGTCGCGCTTGATGCACGGCAAGACCAGCCCCATCCATCACACTGCGCACGCCATCTTTGACGGTGTGCCGAGTCCCTTCACCGGGATGCGCTATCACAGCCTCATCGTCCACGAGCCACTTCCCCCGTGTCTCGATGCCATCGCTTCTACCGCGGAGGGTGAGATCATGGCCATCGGGCATCGGAACGCTCCCCTCGTGGGACTGCAGTTCCATCCCGAAAGCATCCTGACCGAACACGGCAAGAAGATACTCCGGAACTTCCTCGGGTCTACATCGGACAGGAGGGTTCAATGATCCGCGAAGCCATTGGGCAGCTGCTGGAGGGACGGTCGCTCTCAGTGAAGGATGCCGAGGGCGTGATGGGCGAGGTGATGGATGGCAGCGCCTCCGCCGTGCAGATCGCCGGGTTCCTGGTGGCGTTGCGCGCCAAGGGCGAGACCGTCAGCGAGATCGTGGGCTGCGCGCGGGCGATGCGCCAGGCAGCCACCAAGGTACGCCCCAGGAGCCGGGGCCTGATCGACACCTGTGGTACCGGTGGCGATGGCAAAGGCACCTTCAACATTTCCACCACAACGGCCTTCGTGGTGGCAGGTGCAGGGTTGCGGGTCGCCAAGCACGGCAACCGAAGCGTTAGCAGTAAGTCGGGCAGCGCCGACATCCTGAAAGTACTGGGGGTCAACCTGGAGCTGACGCCTGACCAGGTCGCGACCTGCATCGACGAGGTCGGCATCGGCTTTCTCTTCGCCCCCAGCCTCCACCCGGCGATGCGTCACGCAGTCGGTCCTCGGCGGGAGCTGGGCGTGCGCACCATCTTCAACATTCTGGGGCCGCTTACCAATCCGGCGGATGTCGACAGGCAGCTGCTGGGTGTCTACGATCCGAGACTGACCGAGGTGCTGGCCCAGGTGCTCAGAGATCTGGGCTCAAGAGCCGCCTACGTCGTCCATGGCCACGGTCATCTCGATGAGCTCTCCATCACGGGTCCCAATCGGGTCAGCTACTTCGGCGTGGGTCGTGCCACCGATCACGTGATAACGGAGACCCTCGATCCTCGAGACCTGGGGCTTCCCCCTGCATCGCCTGATGCGCTTCGGGGTGGAGAACCCGAGGAGAACGCGCAGATCACGCGCGCGATCCTGAACGGATCGGAACGTGGGCCGCGCCGGGATGCCGTCTTGCTCAATACTGCCGCCGCGCTCTTTGTCGGCGGTGCTGTGACCGAACTGACGGAGGGGGTTACCTTGGCAACGAAGGCCGTCGATAGTGGTGCTGCGCAGGCCAGGCTGGATGCGCTTGTGGCCATGAGCCAGGGGTTCCAAGATGCCGAGTAGCGATGTGTGTCGAGCTCCTCACGATGTGGGCCCACCCGGAACGGTGATGGACGGCATCATTGTCCACAAGCGTCGAGAGATCGCTGACCGGAAGCGAGCAGCGGCAGGGCGGACTGCGGACGCCGAGGGCCTCACTCAAAGGACCGCGACCGCTCCCCGGGACTTGGTCGCGGCGCTTCGGGTGCCCGGTGTAGGGTTGATCGCCGAAGTAAAGCGCGCTTCTCCCAGTCGAGGTGCGCTACGGCCTGATCTGGACCCGGCAGCGCTGGGACGAACGTATGCAGACAACGGAGCGGCGGCGGTCAGTGTCCTGACGGACGCGCGCTTCTTCCGGGGAAGCCTGGACGACTTGCGTGCCGTGCGCGAGGCGGTGGGAGTCCCTGTGCTGATGAAGGACTTCATCCTCGACCCCTTGCAGATCTACGAAGGCTATGCCGCCGGCGCCGATGCCGTCCTGCTGATCGTTGCGGCGCTCACCGATAGTGAGCTGGAGATGTTACAGGCCCTTGCCCGGAAGCTGGGAATGGCGGCCTTGGTCGAGGTGCACAACCGCGAGGAGCTTGACCGCGCCGTTGCCGCGGGAGCCTCGCTGATTGGCATCAACAATCGCGACCTGCGATCGCTAGTGGTCAGTCTGGAGACTGCGGCCAGCCTCTGCCGCTACGTTCCAGAGGATGTTGTCGTGGTTGCCGAGAGCGGGATTCAGACTGCGGCTGACGTTGCTCGTCTGATCGATCTCGGCATCCATGCCGTGCTCGTGGGCACGGCTTTGGTGACAGCCGACAACCCGGCAGCGGCAACGCAGTCCTTGGCGCGCGCTGGTCGACGCGTAGGCCCCCGAGGTCAACGGGGCGCAATGGGCTTCGACCGATGACGATCGTCAAGATCTGCGGTATCATAACGCTGGAGGACGCGCGCTGTGCAGCAGAAGCGGGCGCCGACCTTCTGGGGTTCATCTTCTACCCTGGCAGCCCTCGCTACGTCTCGCCGGCCGCGGCCGGCGAGATTGTGGCGCGAATCCGCGCCGATTTCGCGGCAGCGCGCCCGCGCTTTGTTGGCGTTTTCGTCGACAGCAGCGAAGCGGAGATCCGCGCGGCCCTCGTGCAGGCGCGGCTCGACTATGCCCAGCTACATGGGGAGGAGCCCCCTGCAGCTGTTCAGGTGCTCCAGCCCTATGCGTTTAAGGCCCTGCGCCCGCGGAATCTCTCGGAAGCCCGCGCGGCGCTCCGCGCGTACGACGGCCTTGGCGCGACCATCTTAAGGGACGGCCCAGTCCTACTGGTCGACGCTTACGTGTATGACCAGCCGGGCGGCACGGGCCTGAGGGCGGAGACAACCATCGCGCGGTGGCTATCCTCGCGCTGCCGGCTCCTTCTCGCCGGCGGGCTCACGCCCGAGAACGTGGCTGCGGCCATTGCCGAGATAGCCCCCTGGGGCGTCGACGTCTCCAGCGGCGTAGAAGCGACCAAGGGGATCAAGGACCACGACCGTGTACGTGCCTTCGTGCGGGCTGTGCGCGAGGCTGACAGGGCGTCAGTCGTGCGGGTCGGTGGCTGATGCCCGCGAGCAACAAGATACTACAAACAGGAGCTCACGATGTTACCTGAAGCGACAGCAGTACGAGCATCCGATGGACCCTACTACGGCCTATACGGTGGTGCCTTCGTTCCGGAGATTCTCGTTCCAGCGGTCCAGGAGCTCGACGCCGCATATACGGAGGCCCGTAACGATACCGTCTTCCAGGCCGAACTCGATGGCTACCTCCGAATCTATGCCGGCCGACCCACGCCACTGACGCCGGCGCATCGGCTCAGTGAGGCACTTGGTGGAGCCAGGATCTATTTGAAGCGCGAGGACCTGGCGCACACCGGTGCCCACAAGATCAACAACGCTCTTGGGCAGGCGCTGCTGGCCCGGCGTATGGGCAAACAGCGTATTGTCGCCGAGACCGGTGCCGGCCAGCACGGCGTGGCCACCGCTACCGCCTGCGCGCTGCTGGGGCTCGACTGCGTTGTCTATATGGGCACCACGGACATGGAGCGCCAGAGGCTCAACGTCTTCCGCATGGAGCTGCTGGGTGCCGAGGTACGGCCCGTCTCTTCCGGGAGCTGCACCCTCAAGGATGCGATCAACGAGGCCATTCGTGATTGGGTGACCCACGTTCAGACTACGCATTACCTTCTCGGTTCGGCATTGGGTCCGCATCCCTATCCGCGTATCGTGCGTGACTTCCAGCGAATCATCGGCGTGGAGGCGCGTGAGCAGATCCTAAGGGCCGAGGGCCGCCTCCCCGATCTTCTAATCGCATGCGTCGGTGGGGGCTCCAACGCCATCGGCCTCTTTCATCCTTTCCTGGATGACGAAGGTACCGCGATGGTAGGCGTGGAGGCCGGCGGCGCTGGGATCGCGACGGGAAGCCATGCCGCCCGCTTCGCTGACCCTAACCGAGGTCGGCTGGGCGTCCTCCACGGCACGCAGACCTTCGTGCTTCAGGACGCCGATGGCCAAATCGCGCCTACGCATAGCATCTCGGCCGGGCTTGACTACGCGGCGGTTGGGCCAGAACATGCCTGGCTGCGGGAGATCTCGCGGGCAAGCTATACCTATGCCACCGATGACGAGGCGCTCCATGCTCTGCAGCGCCTCAGTCGGCTGGAGGGCATCATCCCAGCGCTCGAGAGCGCCCACGCTGTGGCCGAAGCTATGAAGCGCGCGCCGCAGCTCCCGTCCGAGGCGCTGATCATCGTCAACGTGAGCGGGCGTGGGGACAAGGACATGCACACCGTGGCCGACTGGCTGGAAGGAGCCACGCCGTGAACCGAATTGACGAGACGTTTCGGCAGGTGCGACAGGCCGGGCGCGCGGCCCTGATGCCCTATCTGATGATGGGATACCCGGAGCGCGACAGCGCGCTGTCACTGGTTCCAGAAATGGTCGCTGCCGGCGCCGACCTGATCGAGTTGGGCGTCCCCTTCAGCGATCCCCTGGCTGACGGGCCGACGATTCAGACTGCGGCGCAGCGAGCGCTCGAGAACGGGATGACGCTGAAGTGTTGCCTGGCACAGGTCGCCACGCTGCGCAGCCGAGGCATCGCTACACCCTTTGTGCTGATGGGGTACTGCAACCCCTTTCTTCAGATGGGGATTGAGCGTCTAGCGGCAGAGGCTGCGCGATGCGGCGTCGACGGTCTGATCATACCGGATCTGCCACCTGAGGAGGCGGCAGCAACCGCTGGGCAGATACGGCAGTCCTCCTTCGTGGAACAGGGTCTGGACCTCATCTACCTACTCGCTCCCACCTCCAGTGCTGCGAGGATCGCGCTGGTGGCGGGACAGAAGGGCGGCTTTATCTATCTTGTCTCGCTGATTGGGACGACCGGTGCACGCGACACGCTTTCCGCGGATCTCGCAGCTCTCGTGGGCCGGGTGCGCGCAGTGACGGACAAACCCGTCGCCGTAGGATTTGGGATCGGCACACCGGATCAAGCGGCGCAGGTCGCGAACCTCGCCGACGGGGTCATCGTCGGCAGCGCCCTCATTGAGGTCGTCGGGACGGCGAGGGACCCTGCCGCGGACGTGCGGCGCTTTGTCGGCGAGTTGCGAGCAGCGATGGATGGCGCGGACGATACAGAGCATTCCCACTCGTGATCCGTATGGGTCGGTGCGCGGCGAGCCCGCGCATCGATACCTCGACTGCCGTGTGCAGCCTAGAGATCTGCAGAGGGATCATGCTCACATGGGGCTCCCCCCTCCCTTCCGGGCAGCGGTTGCGGTACGTCTGCCGCTCGTCGCCGCGCGCGTGGCGTGCCGCACGTGCAGGTGCGCCTCGCTACTCTGCCCGTGACTCGCCACCAATACCTTTCCGGTCACGCAGGGCGCTTGCCGGCCGCGGTATTCGTGCTACAACCTCAAAGAACTCATAAAGGAAGGTGACCTGCCCATGGATGACAAGCCCGCGAAGGTGAAACTCGACTACGGCAAGACGTTTCTCATCGGCTTCGGATTCTTCGGGACGAGCGTGATGTGGAAGCTGTACAACGACTACGTCCCCATCTTCCTGCAGGCGGGCAATCCGCTCTTCGAGACGTCGACCAGGACCGGCGGCTTCGGTTTGGGCCCCGGTATGACGGGCTTCATCATGACGTTGGACAACATCGTGGCGCTCTTCCTGCTGCCGCTGATCGGGCTGTGGAGCGACCGCATCTGGAAGCCGAAGTTGGGTGGGCGGCGCAAACCGTTCATCGTCACGCTCGCGCCGATCTCCATCCTGGCCTTCTTGTTGATCCCGTTTATCGTACGGTCGATCCCGCCTGAACTCACGGGGATGACCGCTCAACTGCGGCAGCCGCTGGCCTTCTTCATCATCGCTGTAGGCGTCTTCATCACGACGATGGCGGGATTCCGCACACCGGTGATCTCGCTGATGCCGGACCTCACGCCCTCACCGCTGCGCAGTCAGGCGAACGGCATCATCAATCTGATGGGGGGGTTGGGCGGCGTGATCATCACGCTGGTGGGCGCTTTCCTCTACAACCTGAACATCGCGTTGCCCTTCATCGTCAGCGCTGTGCTGATGGCGGCGGCTGTGTTGATGCTGGTCTTCTTCGTCAAGGAGCCGCGTCATCTCGGGGATGCGGGCGAGTCGCGTGAGGAGGAGGAATCGCTGGGGGCGCTGAAGGGCATCCGGCAGGTCTCGCCCGCCGCCCGCAAGAGCCTGCTGCTCCTGATGCTCTCGATCTTCTTCTGGTTCGTGGGCTACAACGCCATCGAGACCTTTTTCACCTCGTATGGCGTGAGCGTGTTACGGATCGCTGAGAATCAGGCGTCGCTGCTGTCGAGCGTCTCGTACATCACCTTCATCGCCTTTGCGATTCCCAGCGGCTACATTGCGGCGCGGATCGGGCGCCGGCGCACGATCACCACGGGGCTGCTGGTCTTCGCGGTGCTGCTGCTGATCGGCTTCTTCGTGCCCAACATCATCGTGATCGGCGCGGCGTTGGCGCTTGGCGGCATCGCCTGGAGCCTGGTGAACATCAACTCGCTGCCGATGGTCATCGATACGGCGGATTCCGACGCCAACATCGGCACCTTTACAGGGCTCTATTATCTGGCGTCGCAGTTGGCGGCGATTATGGGGCCGATCTTCAACGGCGTGCTGATCGAGCGGTCGGGCAACTATGGCCTGGTGCTGCTGATGCCGGTGATCTTCTTCGTCCTGGCGGCGCTTTCGATGCAGGGGGTGACGCGCGGCGAGGCGCGCTAAGGCGCACACCCCAGATCAGCTCAGCGGTCCTCTAGGCGCACGTCATCGTTGTCCTGATGACGTGCGCCGTTCGTTTCGCGACGTGCGTGCCCCTGCTTGTTCCCTATATGACGGACGCGCCGGGGCATTGACCTCACCTCTGCCCTGCGCGTGGACGCTACGTTGCCCCTTGTCAATTAGACTATAACGATTGACAATATAGTCTTAATAGACCATAATGGATCCATGACGGGTGACGATGGGCTAGACGGGTCAAAGGGCAGACAGACTTAGGCAACGATCGGAGTCAGGCGGTCGATCGATCAGCGCAGAGCCGGCGCGTCGCGGTGCATTGACGATGTGGTCAGCCTCAAGTCGGGGCGTCGGACGATCATCGTGTCGAATATAGATATACAAAAGCTTGACATATAGTCTTCATTGTGCTATACTTAGGCCGTTTGAGAGATGTGTGACACCATACCAGTTATGCGGAGGATCTGATGAGCAAGCAGCCGTTGGCGATAGCGCCGGGGTATTACGACGTTTTTCGGAATGATCTGCTGGACGTGCCGGAGCAGGCGTGCAGCGACGATATCGAGTGCGCGGTGGGCATGATCTTGGAGGCCATCGGCGAGGATCCGACCCGCGAGGGCCTGCTGAACACGCCCGGACGCGTCTCACGGATGTACGAGGAGCTCACGGCGGGCTATCACGTCGATCCCGAGCGGTTGATCAACGGCGCGCTGTTTGACGTTCAGTACAACGAGATGGTGGTGGTCCGCGATATTGACTACTATAGCCTGTGCGAGCACCACATGCTGCCCTTCCTGGGGCGGGCGCATGTCGCCTATATCCCCAACGGCAAGGTCATCGGTCTGAGCAAGATCCCGCGCATCGTCGAGATGTTCGCCCGCCGCCTGCAAGTGCAGGAGCGCATGACCCAGCAGATCGCGGAGTTCCTCGACGAGACGCTGCATCCGCAGGGCGTGGCGGTGGTCGTGCAGGGGATGCACATGTGCGCAGCGATGCGGGGTGTCAAGAAGGCCAACGCGCGCATGGCCACGAGCGCGATGTTGGGTGTCTTCAAGGAAGACCACAACGCGCGCAGTGAGTTCTTCGAGCACATCAACCGCAACAGTGTGGAGTTCTAGGATGAGCGTGCTATGGGCGATGTGATCCACATCAAGGATCTGCAGCTGCGCGCGATCATCGGCATCAACCAAGTGGAGCGCGAGAACCGCCAGGATGTGCTGATCAACATCGATCTCCACGCGGATACGCGCCCGGCAGGACGTTCGGACCGGATTGAGGACGCCGTCAACTATCGGACGATCACGAAGCGCGTGATCCGTATGGTCGAGGCCTCGCGGTTCAACCTGGTGGAGCGGTTGGCGGCTGAGATCGCGATGATCTGCCTTGCTGACCCGCGCGTGGACACTGCCCGCATCGTGGTGGAGAAGCCCGGGGCACTGCGCTTCGCCAGGTCGGTCGGGGTCGAGATCCTGCGCACGCGCGAGGGGCAGGCGACCGAACCCAACCGGGCCTTCGTGGTGCTTGGCGCGAACATTGATCCTGAGGCTAACTTAGCTGCGGCGGTGCGATTGCTTCGCGAGCACGCTGAGGTCGACGTGGTCGCCACCTCGCCGGTCTATCAGACAGTGCCCGTCGGCACGCTCGAGCAGGCGGATTTCCTCAACGCGGCGGTGCTGCTGCGCACGGGGTTGAGCGCTGGGGCGCTTAAGGCCCAGGTGCTTTCGCCGATCGAGGCGGCGCTGGGTCGCGTGCGGACGGCGGACAAGAACGCCGCGCGGACGATCGACCTGGATATCGCCCTCTTCAACTATGAGGTGTCGGAGGAGGGGCGGCAGATCCCCGATCCTGACGTGCTGGTCCATCCGCACGTCGTCCTGCCGCTGGCAGATATCGCTCCCTACTACGTGCACCCCGAGTCGGGGGAGACGTTGGAGGAGATCGCCGACCGGCTGACGCGGACGCCGGCGCGTCGCCGCGACGATGTCGACCTCTAAGGTGTGACAGGATTCACGGGCCGGCGCACCGCATCCCGTGAATCCTGTCGGATGCTCTTAGGCCGGCCCCGCCACCTCGTAGCCTGCCTCGGCGACCGCGCTCTCAAAGGCGGGTAGCCCGGCCTTCGCCGGATCGTAAGTGACCGCAGCTGTGCCGGGTTCGAGGTCGACCTGGACCTCGGTCACACCCGCGACGCCCTCGAGCGCTCGGGTGACGTGCTTGACGCACATCTGGCACGACATACCGTTGATCTTCAGTGTTAGAGTCTCCACGTTATTCCTCCACTTCCTCTGTGATGAATGGTTGACAGATGGGACAGTAATAGCTGCTGCGCTGCCCCTGGACCAGCCGTTCGATTCCGTAGCCGCAGCGCGGGCAGGCCTCGGCAGCGCGATCATAGACGCTCAGATGGCGCTGGAACCCTCCCAGCTCACCCGTCGGATAGACGTACTGTCGATCCTCAAGGCTGGTGCCGCCCGCCGCGATGCTCTCACCGAGCACTGCGACGATAGCGGCATGCAGCCGGCGACACTCCTCGGTCGAGAGCGATCCCGCGGGCCGTGCCGGATGGATGCCTGCCCGCCAGAGGCTCTCACTGACGTAGATGTTGCCGATGCCGGCGATGAAGCGCTGATCGAGAAGCAAGCGTTTGATCTCGCCGCGCCGCCCCGCCAGCGCCGTCTCCAGCCACCCCGGGTTGAAGTCCGGCGACATCGCATCGGGCCCCAGATGGCGCAGGAAGCCCCTAACATCCTCGACGAGGTAGAAGCGCCCGAACTTACGTGGATCGATGAAGACGAGCCACGTGCCGTCGTCGAGCGCCAGGCGGATGCGCGCGTGTTCATCGTCGCCCGGACCCTCGATACGGCCCCGTAGCGCGAACTTGCCGCTCATCCGCAGGTGAACCAGCAGCGTATGGGAGCTTTCGAGCTCAAAGAGCAGGAACTTGCCGCGACGGTCCACCTTCGTGAAACGAACGCCCGTCACAAGATCTGCAAAGACGCCGGGTACGGGCCGGTCGATCGTTCGCGGCCAGAGGACGTCCACACGGCTGACCGCGCGCCCTACCAGGGCGGGGTGCAGTCCACGGGCAATGGTCTCGACTTCGGGGAGTTCGGGCATAAGGATCTTTGCCGGTCCTCCGCTCCCGCCGCTACGTGCACCGGCGAGAGCAGAGGACCAACCGTCGCGATCACGTCTTCCAGGTGGTCCAGACTTTGCCGATGAGCGCTTCGCCCCGCTTCAACGTCTGATCGCCCGGGTGCCAACAGGCGGGTAGCGCCTCGTCCTTGCGGGCGTAGACGTACTGTGCGCCCTGGAGGAGGCGCAGCATCTCATCGACGTCGCGACCCATCGAGGCGTTGAGCACTTCGGCGACCTGGAGCACGCCGTCGGGGTCGATGATGAAGAAGCCGCGGTTGTCCACGCCTGCCTCGTCATCATAGACCAGGTACTGCTCGCCGATACGCCCCGCACGATCGCTGAGCATCGGGTAGGGGAGCCCGCCCTCCACCATCTTCGAGAGTTCGTGCTCCTGCCATGCCTTGTGGACATGGGGAGAGTCGACGCTGAGGGCCAGGATCTCGACGCCCAGTGCGCGGAACTCAGCATAGCGATGGGCGACCATCACCAGCTCGGTCGGGCAGACGTAGGTGAAGTCGCCGGGGTAGAAGAAGAGGATCACCCACTTGCCCTGGTGGTCGGAAAGGGCGACACGCGTGATCTTGTCGCCCACGAGGGCTTCGACGTCAAAGCCCGGCGCGATGCGCCCGACCTGCGCAATCTCGAAAATCTCATTCATACTCCATCTCCTGTGTCCCACACTATATTGTCGATCAGGGTGAGCCGACGGTGACTACGCCTATCGCGGGTAGTGGAAGCGGGACTCGTAACGCTGCATCAGGATCTCGAAATGCCGCCGCTCCGCCCCGGCGAGTTGCATGAAAAGCTTCTTCGCGTCGGGATCGTCGGTGCGCTCCGCGCTGCCGTGGTAGAGCTTGAAGCTCTTGTCCTCGATACCGAGCCCGAAGAGCAGGGCATCCTCCTCCGTGGGCTCCGCGGGCAGCTCCTCGAGCGCCTTCTGTTCGGGAGGGAAGACGAGCGAGACCGCATCGATCGAGGCCACCAGGTCCATCTCAGGGATGGGGGTCCAGCCCTCGCCGGCTTGCAGGGCCTCATACTGCCGCTTG
>JAXGUU010000051.1:0-15277 GCA_040774145.1 Anaerolineae bacterium | reverse complement strand
TGGGCGGGCTAGAGGCCCAGTTGGCGACCCTTGGTTATCGGCGTACCGCGCGCACGATTCAGCCGCGTAGCACGATTGTCGTGGACATCGCCGGGAGTGATGATGACATCTTGATGGCGATGAAGTCGAAGACGCGCTACAACATCCGCCTCGCTGAGCGTAAGGGGGTCACCGTGCGCGAGGGCTCCTTGGGTGACACCGATCTCTTCTATGACCTCATGGAGGAGACCGGCGAGCGCGATGAGTTCGGCATTCACGCGCGCGCCTATTACCGTAAGGCTTATGAGCTTTTTGCCGACAAGGGACAGGTCGCGCTGCTGCTGGCGGAGTACGAGGGTGAGCCGCTTGCCGGCTTGCTGGCCTTCGCCGTCGGACACAAGGCGTGGTATATCTCGGGTGCCTCGTCGGATCGACACCGCAATCTGATGCCGGCCTACGCCGTCCAATGGGCGGCGATCCGTTGGGCGAAAGCGCGTGGCTGTACCACCTATGATCTCTGGGGCATCCCCGATGCGGACGAGGCGACGCTCGAGGCCGAGTTCACGGAGCGCAGCGATGGGCTCTGGGGCGTCTACCGGTTCAAGCGAGGATTCGGCGGCGAGGTGCTCCGCTATACCGGGATGTGGGAGCGCGCGCTCAACCCTCTGTACCCGATCGTCTCGCGGCTCTACCAGCGATTGCGCTAGCTCCGATGGCTTAACGTCCCGTGTAGCTCAGGGACCCAACGTGATGAGGAAGCGATTCGATGCCTTTCACATTCGAGAAGTTGCAGATACCTGATGTTCGGTTGATCAAGCCGCAGGCGTTCGGCGACGACCGGGGTTTCTTCCTGGAGACGTACAAACGCTCAGTCTTCGCGGCTGAGGGCTTGGCCGAGGGTTTCGTGCAGATCAACCACTCACGTTCTGCCGGCGGCGTGCTGCGCGGCCTGCATTATCAGAAGCCTCCCCGGGCGCAGGCCAAACTCGTCATGGTGGCCTCGGGCACGATCTTCGATGTCGCGGTCGACATCCGCGTGGGGTCGCCGACCTACGGGGCCTGGGTGGGTGAGACCCTGTCGAGCCGGAACCACTACATGCTCTATGTCCCGCCCGGCTTTGCGCACGGCTTCTGCGTGTTGAGCGAGTCAGCCGACGTGATCTATCAGGTGACCGACGAGTACTCACCTGACCACGACCGCGGCATTCTGTGGAACGACCCTGAGATCGGCATCGTGTGGCCGATTCGTGAGCCCGTGTTATCGCCTAAGGACGCCGTTCAGCCCCGGCTCCGTGACGCGGACAACAGCTTCGTCTATACGCGGGCTCAAGGCCAATAAGGAACGGTCCACTCCTCCAGCAGTTCCGCCGCCGATGCTTGCAGGCGCCGGCCCGCCGGCGTGGCCACAGTGTCCCATTCCACATTCCAGCGTCGTCCTATGATGACGCCTCCCTCGTTGTCCCACGCTGTCACCATCGCCGCCACCCGGGCGCGTCCCTCGCTTGCGGTGCCGGGGATCGTGTGGACTGATCCGACGCTCACGCGAAGCGTTGTAGCGTAGCCCAGGGCCCACGTCTCATAAGCACTGCGCCCTTCCGCCGCGAGCAGGTCATAGGCGCCAGGCAGATCGCGATCGTTCAGGGCCAGGTAGAAGGCGATCACCGCGTAGTCGGGGCTGTGGGTCGGATAGCTCTGCGGGCGGTCACTGAAGTACCAATCATGGTGCTCCGATGTCCATCCGTAGGTGTCGTCCTGCCAGGTATAGACAATGTACCAAGCCAGGGTAGGGGCGCCTCTGACCCTGAATCCCTCCCAGATCTCCTCTTCCGGGTCACCATCGACGCTCACGAACTTCACGCCGGCATCCCCGGAGAAGAAGCCCAGGCGCCGATAGTGCGTGCCGCTCCAGGTGAACAGGTGCAACAGGGTCACGTTGCCTTCAGCATAGCCAAAGATGGCGATCTCGGGTAGGCCATCGGCATTCACGTCGCGGACGACGATCTCACATGTCGGGTATTGTCCGAAACCGATGTCCGCAGCGCCGGGCCTGGGTGCCACAGGCTCCAGAGGATAGACCTCCTCTCCACTGAGCACGAAGGCGCTCAACCGTGAGGTCGCATCCGTCGCCTGGTGGATGAGGGCGATCCATTCGGCGGTGCCGTCAGCCCTGGTGTCCTCATAGCGCAGGCAGATGACCCGCGCATCACCCGCGAGGTCCTGGGCACGCGCCACGCCCTCGTCGGTCAGGACCTGCGCCTGTTCAGCGTCCGGCGTCGGCAGCTGGGTTGGCGTCGGCGAGGCGGTCGGGATGGGGGACAACGTCGGTGGAGGCGCTGTCGGGGTAGCGGAGGGCGTTGTCCGGGTCGCTGTCGCTGTGGCCGTCGCGATCGGTGGGGTAGAGGGCAGGCATCCGGCGATGATTATCATAGCAGCCGGCAGCAGGCTCAGGGTGGTCCACGATGGTGCTCTGCGACTGACCCTCATCGTGCCCACGTCTCTTGGGTGCATCGCAGCTCCTCGCGACATGGCGGGCAAAAGAGAGGCACGGAGCCTTAAGGCCCCGTGCCTCAACGGCATCATCATAGGTCAGATGTCAGGTTTGGCGAAGCCTTCGTGCAGCAACCATCACCGCTACAAGGAGCATAGCCAGGCCGATCAGCAACCATTCGCTGAGTCCGGTCTGCGATAGCTGCCCCGACGAGGCGCTTAGGTCTGTCCCCGCGTCTGATCCCCGTGGCGTGGGCGTGGCTTGAGGTGTGGGCATCGGTGTGGGGGTCCGTCGCACAACCTGAGTCGGCTCAGCTTCGTCCTCATTCTCATCCCCATTTTCACCCTCGCCCTCAGTGGCCCCGACTGCCGTTACGGTGTCGGGATCCGCTTCGCCCTCCTCGCCGTTCGGCGTGGCTGTGGGGCCAAGGAGTGGCGTGGGGGTCGGTTCGGGTGTCTCGGTCGGCGCCGGCGTCTCGGTCGGTTCAGGCGTCGGGGTATCCTCGGCCACGATGACCTCAACCGTAGGGGAGGCCACGACCTCGGTGGGGGGCGGGGCGGCCTCTTGCGGACGATTCAGCACCAAGGCCCAGACGCCGAAGGAGATCAGCGATAGGACGAGCAGTCCTGCTAGTATGGCGACCGCGATGATGAAGGTGCGATCTTGACCGCCGCCCTCGGACTGCTGTTGCGGTTCCTCGTCCTCCGTGAAGATATCATCGTCGCCAAAGGCTTCAAATACGTCGTCTGACATTGAGACCCTCCTTGCCTACGTGTGCCGATTCAGCGCCCCGAGAAACCATCCCTCTACAGTGAGAGCACAGCGACGGTGCACCAGAACGTCAGATCGATGACGCGTTGGTTATTCTATGGTTATTGTAAACAAAAGACAGATAATTTGCAAGCAATCCTTGATACCGCGGTAAGAGCTCCGTCAGGATGCGGAGTCCTTCAAGGATAACGCCTTCTCTCCGCTGGTGTCCTCAACAGGCACCTTGACCTTGACCGTGTCACCCGTCAGGAAACGGCGGATCGCGTGCAGCGACGCCTTGAGGATCATCTCCCCGAGTGGCACCATCTTGATATCGATGAAGAGGTCCTCATCCGGGATCGCGTCGTCTAGGACTTGAATCTCCTCTCGGAAAATGGCCAGCAAGTCCTCCTCATGGTCGTCCAGGAAAGCGGCCAGATCTCGCCGTGCCAGTTCAAAAGCGCTGTTACGAAGTCGTCTGCGGATCGGCATAGGTTGTCGCACTCCTGCAATTGCGGCTGTGGCTTGCCTTTTGGGCTCCTCACCTTCGCCGCTCAAAGTAGGCGTTCTAGGTTCGAATAGGGTACGGATAGGGTCGTCTCATCCTCGAGCCTGACCTCGGCGCCCGGCAGCCTTGCACCGGTCTCCAGCATCACGAGCTCCTTCAAGAGCCGCGAGACGCTGCCCGAACGGTTGCCGTGCACGCCTCTAAGGATGCGTACCCGATCACCCGGTGCTAGGGGTGCGTTGACATCGACCGTGTGTGCGGCTTGCGTGGGCATCGGCACGATGACGCACGGTCGCTTGCTATGCCAACGGCTGCCCATATCGCCGCTGACGGCGGCCTCGCGCCCGTCAAGCGAGTGCAGCAGCTCGAAGAGTGTCGTTGTCATCGGCGCCGAGCCCACACCCTCGGTGGCGACGACGGGAAAACTGGCCTCGCGGAGAGGTGCCACCAGCGAGGGCGGAACGCTACCCACAATCACACCTCGCACTTGCATCGCCTCGGCCTGGGCCAAGCATTCCTCATCCAGGCTTGATCCTCCTACCAGGATGGCCCCCTGCGATGAGGCATTGATGTGTGTCAGACGCAAGGGGTGTTCTCGATCCCGTACGACCATTCTGAGCAATCCATAGGCCTCTTGCCCGTTGCCCCATTTGGCCTCGATCCATCCTCCGATGGTCTCGATCACCACCCCTTCGCCGGGGCGGGCCTCGATAACGTAGCCGGGTACCAGGGCATTGAGGCGCACGACCTCCGGATCGGCCTCGAGCAGCAGCCGTCCACGGCCGATGCCGATCACCCTGCCGCTGATGGGTGAGAGGCAAACGCGGTTGTTCAGCCCCCTGCGTGCGGCGAGGACGTCTCCCTTGGCGATCGCCTGTCCGCGCTCCACTTTGAGGTAAGCCGCCGTTTTCTGCGCGGCAATGTCCAGCTCTTGGGCGACCTCGACGATGCGAAAGTCCGGCGCCTGGATTGACTGGGCGACGACCTGGCTCGGCGCGACGGAGTCCCCGGCGCGCACCATCACCTCTACCTTGTGTGCACCTGTGGCAGGATTTGAGAGGAGCCTCGGGACACGAATCGTGGTCAAAGGATTGGCTACGCAGTACGGTGTCAACATCCTACCCTCCGACATCCCACAGCCATCGCTTGAGCAGGCGACGACGCTGGTCCGGCTGCTTGGGCAACGCTAGAGGACGTCCCCTGGCGTCGACAATGAGGCCCGCCAATCCACCCAGAACCTCGACCCTGCCCCCCTGACCGGGTCCCATACCGATGTCAAATCGTCGGTGTAGCCGGATCTCCAGGGTCGCTCGCTGTCCCACCAGCAGGGGCCAGACCTCGAGTTCGCCATAGTGCGCTTCGACGGCCAACTCACTGCCGTTATCGTAGATGATCTTCACCCGCATCACCACGTCACCTCGCCGGGCCTGTCCGACCGGCGAGATCACCGTGCCCAGCGAGACGAGGGTGCCCGCCTCCAGGGCCGACGCAGCGATCAACGGTTTGATGCCGGCGACAGCGCCGATGGCGGTGGCGGCGTGATTGACGTCGAGTAGCACGGTGGTGATACCGATCGGCTGGAGACCGTCCAGAATGGCAAGCAGCGCTTGGCCCGGGCGAGGCGTGTGGATGATGCCACCGCCGGTGAGCAGGATAGGATCGATACGGGGCATAGAAGTGTAGCCCTGCGGCAGCGCACTGGTGGCGAACTCCGCGCCGTCAATGTTCCACGTCGGACGCGCAATGCTCAGCGTTGCTCTCAGCATCTCACGCACGATCGCCAGCTGTAGCCCAAGCTCGTTGGCGGTCTGGGGAACGCTGAAGGGATGCAATTGCTGATCGAACAGCATCGCGAGCAGCATCTCCTCATCCATCTGCTCAGGCATCCACTGCATCAACCGGGCCAAGCCGTGATCGGACGCCCATTCAACGATGCCGTGCGCCACGCCATGTTCGTAGACGGTGGTGTAGGGCCGGCCCCCGAACGTCGCCGCCATCGTCGTGTTGGCTGCCCCGAGATCGATGCCCAGGACGCCGCGGTCGTCATTTCCCTCGCGATGCCACAGAAAGTCGATGACGCGCGAGAACGCGGTGGCCGAGGGCACAAAGGGTAGCCGGCTCCACGCACTGAGGCTCTCGGCGCCCGGCGCCATTCGCAGGCGCTCCTCGCTATAGATCTCCTCCAAGGCACCCTGAGTCGGGCCCAGGTGCTCCGTGCGTGCTGAGGGATGTACATTATCGGCGATCACGACCCGTGTGATGTCACCCAACAATCGCGAGACCTGAGAA
Source organism: Anaerolineae bacterium (assembly GCA_040774145.1). GTDB lineage: Bacteria > Chloroflexota > Anaerolineae > B4-G1 > SLSP01 > PWVB01. Next base: position 9,263 of record JAXGUU010000051.1, on the reverse strand, counting down.
CGCAGTGCTGCGTTGCCCGCGTAGAGCACGGTCGGGCGCTGCTCTTCGTCGAGCATCGACGCGCCCAACGCCACGGCCTCTGCCAGCTCAAGGACCGGTCGACGCGCGCCGCCATCGATCCCGCCCACTAACAGGACGACATCGGGCGTGAGATCCCTGACGGTGCGTGCCCAGACCTCCTGCGGGGATCGACCCGCCGAGTCTCCATCGCCGCGCACCCTCTCTCGTGAGAGCGTGGCCTCGATCTCCGTGTAGGTCGTCGCGGCTGCGCGCCGCCCACTCTCCAGGCTCATCTCCTTGACCAATCCTGCCAGGATCAACCTGAGAGGGGCGACGGCGTTCAGGGTGATGACAAACGCATCCACACCCGAGAGGTCATGTCGTGGGGTGATGATCCGCCCACGCTCATAGAGCTGCCGGCCCGTGATGGATTCCAGTTCCTGGACGGCCTGGACGACGCCAACGCTAAGATCGCTCCAAGGTGCCTGGCCCGTCGTCTGAGCCTGGGCCTGCGCTACGACGCGGTAGGCATCGTCAACTCGGTCGACCAAGAGGAGTTTGGTGATGACCGTGCCGCAATCGGCGACCAGGATAGATTCGATCGTCTGTCCCTCTGCCATCTACCCTCCTATCAGGACCGTCCAGCGGCTCAGGAGGTCTGCCAAGTACCACAGACGCATCATTAGGGCCGTCAGGGCCGTCGTGATAGCGCCGGCAAATGCCGTGCCCAGCGCGACGGCGATGATGGCCTGGCCCACGCCCCGGCAGGTGCGCTTCCACCCATCTCCTCTGCGTCGCCCCCCCTCTTGTCCCGCGCCGGACCCTTGCTTGTAGTTCATAGAGAAGGAGAGCAAGGTGATGATCGTGCTCAGTGCGATGACGATGCCTTGGACGAGCGTAAGCCATCCGTCGGCAAGTCCATTGACGCCATTCATGCTGAGCTCAGCGCCCGTCGCCAGAACCTGAGGGATGAGCGTGCCCATCAGCGCACCCGAGACGGCGACGGCGGCGCCGACCCCGACGAGGTAACCCAGTGGGATGTTGCTCAGGGTCATGATCAGCCCGGTGAATCGCGTCGGCGTGAAGCCCTTGAGAAGCATCAGACAACCCATCAACAACACGCCGATATAGATCATTCTGGCGCTTGTATTGGGTTCGGAGAGGGCGAGCGATATCCATTCGTTCATCACGAAACGCACGGCGATCGCCATGGCGTAGCCCGACGCCGTACCGACAAGGAGCGCCAGAGCCCAGCGGTAGAGCTGGTTATCCTGGAGGAGGTAACTGAAGATCATCAGGGTCAGCACGGCACCGATGATCAGACCAAGCAGATCCATGGCTAGCCCCCTCCTTTCTTGTTGATCAGATTCGTGATCCAGGCGACGAGGAGCAAGGCCGCCACCGCCCAATGGGCAAGCGTAAGGATACCGAGAAGGGAGGACCCGCCGGCGACCGTGCCGCTTCCTCTGACGTCGCGGTACATGGCGGCCTGCGGGAATCCCGCAATCCAACCGGTGACGATGTCGCTTCTGAGATAGGGTGCCACCAGCGGGCCGGTCGCTGCGGTGACGCTTGCACTGACGATCATCTCGGCATCGGCACGTTGCTGGTTGTGCAGCGTCGTCTGTTCAATCCACCATCCGAACCGTTGCGGATCAGAGGCCAGAATGATCAGCTGCCGTGCCGACGCAGCCTCGGGTCGGTTCAGGAATGCTGCGATGCCGCTGGCGTTGCCCGCAAGGTAATCGCTGCCGGTCAGGGTCTGCCGGTTGCGGGGCTGTGGTGTGAGCGCGTAGCTTAGCCCTGTGCCCTCAGGCAGCGTGCTTACGATCATGACCTCGACATCCCGTGCGTTCAGGTGCTCCAATAGTGGCGCCGCGATCTGTGACATCTCATCGGCATAGGCCGGGGTATATTCCACCGCAAGGATCACCAAGTCGCCCGGGCTCAACCGTTCAAGGCCCTCGACCAGCGCCGTCGCGCCGGGTGCGCCTTGCGCTGCGGAAAGGGGTGGTTGCAGTGACCGAACCAGACCCTCCGGCACCAACCAGAAGGCTGCGAACATGCCGATGACCAAGATGGCGGCGACGATCCAACGCACCACTCGGAGATGCGGCGCGCGCTGAGGACGCTGCTGGGCAACGGGTCGTTCGGCGCTGCGGGGTTGCTCCAGGAGCTGTTGCCAGAGTTGGGCCTGTGCGACGACCGATTCCGGGAGCTCGGGTGCCAGGACAGGGCCTAGGACCGGTTCCTCATCGGTGCCGATCGCCATATCCACCATCGCGTGGATGGGGAGTACCCCGGGTATCCCTTGGAGGGGCCCTTCGGGTTCAGCGGGGGTCGGCAGCACCATCTGACGGCGTGGGAGCGGTTGTCCCTCTTCTTGGGGGCTCGGACGCAGTTGCTCGATCCAATCGGGAATGTCCGCCGGCGTCAACTTGCCCGACACTCGCGGTCGACGTGCCCCGTCCTCTGTCCCCTCATGCACTTCAGGTCCGGACGCCCCTGTGTCGTCGGCCTCCGGTGGTGCTAACTCCTCCAACCAGGGCGGAAGCTCCGCACGAGCCAGGGGCGGGGTAGCTGTGTCGTGGGGTTCCACATCATCTACGGAGGGCTCGGAGGCGCCCACGTCCAGGTCGCGGAGCCACGCGGGTATCTCATCCGTTGCCTCGATGGAGTGCGTTGCTGAGAGATCGTCCTCAACAAACTCCACCGGTGCTTCCGCGGGTTCGAGATCCAGGAAGACGGAGCCTGCAGCTGTGTCATCGGTGGCTTCTTCCCCAGCTCTGAGGCCGCTGAGCCAGGCGGGCTCCTCATCGGAGGACGTGAGGCGCTCCCGTGTGGGTTCCGCGGCTGCCTCTTCTTCCTCAAGAATGTCGCTGGTCGCCGCTCCGGATGGAGCCGGGACACCCTGATCCCCTGTGAATGAGTCGTCGGGGGCCGTCTGCGCCAAATCGAGCCCGGCGAGCCAATCCGGCACGTCGTCGGACACCTGAACGTCCGGTGTGGACGACGCTTCGTCCGTAGGGAGGCGTTCCGCTTCCTCGCCGTCATCCGGCATCAAGATCCGGTCAGCGGCCGGCGCGATGTCAGGCGCCTCCGCTTCGCGCACCTCCGGCGCCAGTTCAGTGAGCCACGAGGGCAGGGCCCCAAGAGCCACTTCTGCACTGTCCTCTGTGACGTCTTCCACGGTATCGTCAGAGAGTTCCAATAGCCAGTCCGGCAGCGCGGCGTCGGCGCTATCCATCTCATCGATAGCGTCGTCCGACGGCTTGTCACCGGCACTAGGCGGCGCGGGTTGCCGGGCCTCCGTCTGTGATTCGAAGAGCCAGTCGGGCAACTCGGATTCGGAGAAGATCAGGGGTTCCTCATCGTCCTCGGTGGGGCCCACGGGCGCCTCGTCATCGGTGACGACCTCATCGTGCGCAGCGGCGACCGGTTCCTCATCGGCGATCGCCGGCCTCTCGTCGGCTGACCGATCGTCGATGGCTCCACGAAGCCAATCAGGCAGCGCCTCGTCGGGATAGGCGTCGTCGGTCTCCGGCAAAGAAGGCTCGCTCTCCTCCGCCATCGTGGTCAACCAGTCGGGCAGGGCCTCCAGCTCACCTTCGCTTTCGTCCGTGAGCTCGTCGATCTCCACGCTTCCTGCGCGCAACCAGTCGGGAATCTCGTCAGGATCGTGGGGCTCGATGTTGTCCGTCGTGTCGAGTCCGGCATCCAGGAGCCAAGAGGGTGTGCCGGTTTCCTCGGTCTCGTCCTCTGCCGCGTCGTCCAACGGCTGCACGTCATCCATCAAGCCGGACAGCCAGTCCGGCAAGCCGGCGGATGCGCTCTCGTCGTCCTCGGCGATGTCGGAAGGAAGGCGGCTGGGTAGGGAGATCCCTTTGACGGCGGAGGTGGGGAACTCCTCCTCACCGCTCTCAGGTTCTTCGGGCGGTATGGTGTCCTCCGCATGGACGAGGCGCGTGTTGCATTGATCGCAGAAGAGATGGCCGACGGAGTTCAGCGCGCCACATTTCGGACAGCGCAACTTGGTTTGAGGGAGAGCCGTGCCGCAGACCCTGCACGCCCGGCGATCATCCTGGTTCTGCGTTCCACATGCTGGGCAACGGATCATAGCTTGCCTCTGGATAGGCCTTGATTGGGAGTGATCATCGAGAGACGGTCCGCCTTGGGCTGTGCGGTCGGTCGATGGTCAGGATGACCCGCAGACCGGCGATGATGGTGCCGATGGCTACACCGAGGATGAGTCCTCGCATCCCCCCGGTAGCGACCGAGTTGACGAGATCGACGATAATCTGGAGGACCTTGGGTAGGCCAATGAACGGCAACCCGCCCGGACTGGCGGTCAGGAGTGCCAGTACCGCTGCGATGAGGAAGAGGAGGCTGTTGACGTGACGGCGCACGCGACCCAGGCGCATCCCCGCCACGACGAGGGTGACGGCGGTCAGGGCCAAGAGAGCCGACTGCCCCGGGATCAGCACGGCCTCCATCAGGATCTGTGAGGTGGACCCCTCCGGCCCCTCCAGCAGGACCACGATCAGGCTTGCTAAGGCCGATAGAACGAGCAGGATGCTGGCTAGGCGGTGCTTCCTGACGGGGCCGGCGGATGCCGGCGGGTTGACGATGCGCCCGATATGGACGCGCAGTAGGTTCCCAAACGCCAGCACGAGCGCAAACGCGGCCAGGACCGTGGCGCCGCGCAGGAGGATCTCGCGCGCACTCTGGAAGGCCGCGATAGGTACCAAGCTACCTAACAGCACGATCACGGCGACGATCACGGCGACTAGGGTAGGTAGAAACCATCGAAACATGTGCACCTCACCCCTACGAGACGCTGATCCCCAGCAGGGACAGGATAGCCACGATCACGATACCGATGATGACGAGCCGGCGCAGTAGGTCCTGGGCTCTGAGGCCGGCCCAAAACGAAAGACGCCCCGTCGCCTCGGCTCCTCCGGCGAAGACCTCTTCACCGATGGCAACGTCGCCGGCCTCGAGCTCCGGATACAGCGCGGCCAGACCCGGCGCAGAGGTGGTCCCGCCATAGCCCTTGACGCCTTTCGCGGCGGCGGTGTGGGTCAGTAGGCTGATCTCGGCCCCGAAGCTTCCGAGGCTGATGTTAGTGCCTACCGCCTCATCGTTGCAGAGCGTCCCCGCGGCGGCGGCATAGAGTGTGGGGGTGGGAGCGACAAAACGAACGGACGCTGCCTGATAGTGGTCCATGGTGCCCAGTCGCATGTGCGCTTCCCGGATCTGGTTATCTGCGAGTATATAGAGCGTCGGATCCCCTGTCGTGATGAAGGGCGGGGTGTCATAGGCGGCGGAGAGCTCGGTCAACCCGCTCAGTCCCTGCAGGGCCGCGACGGAGACCATGCTGTCTTCGCCCAACAGGCCACCGTTGCCCAGCGCTACGTGGATGGAGGTCCCCTCCTCCGCAGCACGTCCCACCTCATCGGCGAACGCGTGGAAGAGCGGGGCCATCGATAGGGTACGCGCCTCACGAGCCCGTCGCTCTCGTTGCGCACCATAGACGGCGAGGGCCAGGGCGCTGAGGATGATCAGACCGATCGAAAGCGGCGTCCCGTATGCGATGAGTTGGCTCCCCATACTACCTTCCTTGTACCATACCTTTGACCGCACCACGGTCAACCACGCGGGCATAGAGCGCATCCATAGCTTCGTCATCCTCCAGCGTTCTGGCTATGGCGGACACCCTCTCTTCCCCGATGAGAGGAGCCACCATCCACAGTATCTGGCCGATCAGGAAGCCCCACAGTTGGAGCCCTCTGACGAGCAGGATCGTTATGTCACCCAGCGGGCCGCTCTGCAGGTCATCTACCCAGAGGACAAGCGAGGATGGACAAGCAGCATCGATCCCCTCTCGGACTTGATTGTTCGCAGCCACGTCAACGCATCCTCGCTAGGTAAGAATTCCGCAGTGCTCGCAGTTTGGTGTTGCAGGATCCAACGACTTTCTCAGTATAGCACGGTCTGAGAACCGTGTAAAGCAATCCAAATCCTAACTATAAACCGGATTGCCTAGCCTACGCCTGGCGTTATACTACACTTTATGCTAGGGGGAAAGTGGGTGGAGGATCTTTGCGCGTTCTGATGGTGTCCAAGGCCTGTATCGTCGGCACCTATCAGAAAAAGTTGGAGGTGATGGCAGGCGCGGCCCCCGATCTTTCTCTCGTCGTCGTGGTTCCTCCTGCATGGCGTGACGAGCGCGGCACGACGACCCTGGAACGGGTGCACACACGGGGCTATCAGCTGGAGGTCCAACCCATCTGGTTCAACGGTTCCTTCCATCTGCACCTCTATCCCGGACTGGGTCGCACGATCGCGCGGGTGCGCCCGGACTTGGTTCACATCGATGAAGAGCCGTATAATTTGGCGGCATACCATGCGAACGTGATCGCACGGCGCCGCGGCGCCAAAACGCTCTGGTTCTCGTGGCAAAACCTCGCGCGGGATTATCCGCCCCCCTTCAGCTGGATAGAACGCTACAACCTCTGCCATGTAGACCATGCCATCGCAGGCAGCCAGACAGCAGCCGACGTCTGGCGGATGAAGGGTTATACAGGGCCTCTGAACGTCATTCCCCAGTTCGGTGTCGACCCGGAGGTTTTCTCGCCTGACCTCGATCGTGCGCGGCGACACGACGGCGCTGTGCACATCGCCTACGTCGGGCGTTTCGTGCCTGAGAAGGGGCCGGATCTGCTTCTGCAGGCGCTAGCCCGGACGGCTGGTGCTTGGCAGGCCACCTTTCTCGGTAGCGGTCCGGAGGCCCCCGAGATTCGCCGGCAGGCGGCAGCGCTGGGGATCGCGGATCGGGTCGCCGTGCGTGACTGGCTGCCCTCGACGCAGATGCCCGAGTTCTACCGTGAGCTCGATGTCCTGGTGCTCCCCTCGCGCACGCGCTCGAACTGGACGGAGCAATTCGGTCGTGTCCTGATCGAGGCGATGTCCTGTGAAGTCACGGTGGTGGGCTCCGGGTCGGGTGAGATACCTCACGTGATTGGTGAGGCGGGCATCGTCTTCTCTGAGGACGATGCATCGGCGTTGAGCGCGGCACTCCAGAGCTTGATAGCGTCGCCGGAGCGGCGTCGTTTGTTGGGACAGCAGGGCCGTGAGCGTGTCCTTAAGCACTACACTCAGCGGAGAGTTGCTGAGGCAACGTTGGCTGTCTATCGTGAGATCCTCGAGGGCGGGTAGGTGATCGATGGTGGATATCCGTGGTTGGATCGCGATGGCGATAGCGCGCTTCTACTACCTGTTGGCGGAGAGCTACCGGCACTTCGGCAACCAGTACCGTCTCACATCGGAGTACGAACACGCTATTGCTGCCTTCACGCGGGCGATCGCCCATCGACCGGACTTCGCCCGCGCCTATCTGGCGCGGGGCATTCTCTACTGGCGCGAGATGGATCATCCGCAACGTGCGATCCTCGATCTCACCCGAGCCTATGAACTCGACGCCAATCTGATCGAGGCGCGCTTCAATCGGGGCATTGCGTACCAACAACTGCATGCCTATGATGAGGCGGTGGTCGATTTCCGCGTCTATCTGGAAAAAGGAGACCATCCACACTGGCGGGAGTATGCCGAGAAGATGGTCAGGGAGCTGACTGAATGGATGTCCGACGCACAGGATGGCGATGCGCCTGTCTAGCCGCTATCGCACTTTCTTTGGTAGCCTGTCGCCCGCCGGCGAGCCCTGGACCCACGGCGACGCCGACGCGGGTGCCGATCGTAGCCTCCCTGGAGCTGCCGGAGGTGGTCTGCAGCGCGGCGACGCAGCTCCGGGCATGGGTTGAGACCCCGGAGACCTTCCCGGTCGATACACCGGCGCGGTGGGTGTTGCGGGATGGGACGGATCGCCAGGTCGATGAGGGCACGTGGGTTGTCCGCGATGGCGGGTTCCTCGTGCCGTTTCCCGATAATCAGCCCCTGGTGCCGGGAGACTACGCACTGCACCTCATCTGGGACGAGAGCACGATGGCGCGATCGAGCTTTTCGATCAGGTCGGACGCACCCACGATCACACGGCTGAGCCTACACCTCGTGCCGGGCGGCGCATCGGTGTCCCGCCTGCCTCCAGATGCCCGCGTGATCTATCTGGGCTATGCTTTCGAGGGTGTCTGTGCCGGTGCTCCCTACTGGATCACGATGCGCGATGCCGTGGGGTCAGTTGTCTGCAGTGACAGCGGACTGCTTGCGACGTTGGATGGGACGGGAGAGGTGGCTTGTTATCATGAGGATGGCCTGCCCTTCCCGGAGGGAACCTATACGGTCACGCTGACGTTGATGGACGAGGCGCCGGAGGTCCTGGGTTTCGCGGTCGAGGTCGAGCCCACACCCATTCCCCCGTCACCCACGCCAAGGCCAACCCCACGACCGGTCGTATGTGCTCCGCTTTTCACCGCCGCGGGCCTTGCGGCTGGCGGCGAGGCTTTTCGCCCGCTGACGCTGTTCGACTGGTACACACAGGTGGTCTATGCCGGCAGTGCATGCGAGCATCTCCTGCCTCAAACGACGTGGCGGAGTACCTGGTGGCACGAGGGGGAGATGCTCCGCCAGGCGACGGGTATGTGGCACGGGCCCTCAGAAGGCGTGATCTGGGACAGCCTGACGGGCCAGGTCGACAGTCCTTTTCTGAGGTCGGGAGCCTACACCGTCACGTTGGAGATCGGCGGCGAGCAACTCGATGCGGGCTTCAGCATCTATGCTTACGAGCCGCAGGTCGGATCCCAGGCTGAGCCCCTGGACGAGCCTCAGGATGGGCCGCCAGGCACCGATGTCGTGGAGGAGTAGCGTTCTCCGACGGGCTCAGTAGCCGGTGAGCAACCCACGATCCGGCGCATCGGTCAACACGGCGCCGAGGAGTCTCACTTTGAAGCGCTCGAGAAGCTCTTTGGCTTGCTCAACGCGGTCTCGCCGCGTGGTGCCTGTGCGCACGACCAGGAGCAGGCCCTCCGTCTGCGCCGCCAAGACGGAGGCATCCACCGCAACCGTGACAGGAGGCGCCTGCAAGATCACCACGTCGGCCACCTGCTGCAGCTGTTCCAATAGGATGCCCATCTTCTGAGAACCCAGAATGTCCGCAGGATTAGGCGGCAGCGCGCCGCTGGGCAGTAGCGATAGACCCGCGACGGAGGTGTCGACCAACGGGAGGGTAACGCCTCCATCCTGGCTCAGCATAAAGGTGGTCACACCGGGCGCCTGAGCCGAGCCGAAGAGCTCGTGAAGGTGGGGCCGGC
>JAXGUU010000050.1:0-15416 GCA_040774145.1 Anaerolineae bacterium | reverse complement strand
GCGTAGTTGTCGATTCCCGATGAAGAGAGCGGGAACTCCTGCCATACCAGCAGGCCCAGCTCATCGCAGAGATCATAGAAGACTTCGCGCTCCAGTACCGCCCCACCCCAGACCCGCAGCACCGTCACGTGCAAATCGCGGTAGAGCCGCAGCCGCTGCTCATAGGCACCATCGTCTACATCGGCGAAGTTGGGACGAATCGGCGTCCAGTTGAATCCCTGCAGAAAGACCTCGCGCCCATTGACCACACACAGCCACGGGTCAGCGTCATCGGGTGAGCCCTCACAGGGCCGCCATTCGACGTGCATAAAGCCCACACGCCGCACAGCGCGGTCCACCACAGCCCCACCCGCGTCAAATAGTTCCACAGACAGCTCGTAGAGCGGCTGCTCTCCGTAACCGTTAGGCCACCACAGGTCGACCTGAAGATCCTGCCATAGTAAGGCGAACTCGACCGAACCCGCGGCGTCAACGGCCTGAGACAAGTCCAGCGTCTGCTCGCGCACGCCCTCGGGCTCACCACACCCCTCGGTTGGGGTCAAACTGCAGCGCAGCGTCGCCCCCTGGCCCCGGACAACACCTGAGAGCTGTAGCTTGCCCAAAGCAGGATCGAGCTCGGCATCCGTCGTCACGCGCAGCGACGCGATCTCGCCGCCATCCACCACCTCCAGCTCGATCCTGTCCCATATCCCGATCTGGACCAGACGCGCCGTCCAGTCCCAGTGGTAGTTGAACCGCGGCTTCCACGCCCTCATCCGCGACGTATAGCCGAACTGACCCAGCCATCGCGGCGGGCACTCGAAGACGATCTGCAGCCGGTTGTCCGACGCGCGCAGATGGGGCGTCAGATCCACCACATGGGGCACGAAGCTGTTGTCAAACGAGATGAGCTCGCGCCCGTTGAGCCACAGGCTACCGTTTCCGTCCAACCCCAGACATCTCAGTCGCGCTACGGCGCCTGTCGTCAGCCAGGTGTCGGGCAAGACTGCCTCGTAGACCCAGTGCCGGTTCTCCACCCACTCGCACTGCTCCGCATTCAAGCCTACGTTCCAATCAGGCAGGCGTCCGGCATCGAGCAGCGCCTGTTGCACCGACCCCGGAACGCGCGCGGGCAGCGCCGGCACCTCCGCCCGCGTCGTGGTCGCCAACGTCATCTCCGACTCAAATCGCCAGGCATGTGGCTGGAATCCCCCCAAGCGCCACGCTAGCTCACCCAGATCATAGGTTCGCTTCATCCCATCACGCCTCCTCAGGCATCCCGCCTCTACACATGATCCAGCGACATCACATAACATGGAACCGGCAGCAGCGCCGTCAGGCCTCTGGGCAGCGCCTCATGGGAGGCGACCGGGGGCCCACCGAAGACAAGGCGCGTTGCCTCGACAACAGGGAGCTCCACATAGGTCGAGGCGTGGCGGCCCTCACGGATCTCCACGCGCCCATCCTCGACCGTCAGCGTGGTGACACGGGTCCGGTCATCCTCGGTGATACCCAGCGCCACGCCAAAGTTGCGCACGCCCTGGGCCTGTTGACCCAGATAGTCGCGCGCGCTCGTAAGCACCCGGGTCAGGTCATTGACGCGATACATCGCGCTGTTGCCGCCTCCCCAGTACGATGCGTAACGCATCAGCCGCCCCAACCGCACCTTGTCCCACATCGAGAGGGCCCATGAAGCGCTCTCGCCGAAGTTCCAATCCAGCAGAGCCCGGATCATCCCGATCTCGTTACCCGAGGTGGACACCAGCTCCATCACCCGCAAGTGCCGGCGCTCCTGCCCGCGAAGGACGGCATAGCCGTCCTCGGCAATCCAGAACCGCAGGTCCATCGTCTGAACCTGCCGCGCGAGATCGGGCCGGACCGTGTGACAAGTCTGCTGGGCCTGGCAACGTTCGATCGTCCCCAGCGCCTCCTCGGGAAATACCTCCTCGATCTCCGTAGGGGCCACGCCGTGCCACTTGAGCGAACGCGTCGAGAAGCTCAGGTCGTACGCGGGCGAGGCCATCTCCCAACCGAAGGTGTTATAACGTTGGCGATCGCCCCCTAACCACGAAGCCGGGTAGCCGATCCGGCGCATTTCCGCGACAACGTGCGTCATCAACTGCGTCATGTAGCCTTTGCCGCGAGCCTGCGGCGCCGTCGAGACCGCTCCGATCCCTCCGATCACCATTTGCACGCCCGCCGTCACAGCCTCAATGGGATAGACGCCCACGTGCGAGACGATCTCACCGGCCTCATCGATCACGTACGCCCACTGCATCGCCTCCTCAGTAGGCCGGTAGAGATGCGGATAGGCCCGCTCGAAGAAGGCCTTTGAGTGGCCGAAAGCCCGCTCCACAAAGCGCATCAGCGCCTCAAACTCGTCGACGCGGGGATGTCGTATCTCAACGGTCATGACGACCTCCTTATCAGCCTAAGACCTCGCTTCACACCTCAGCCCCAGATAGCGGCACGTCGGTTAGCGCTTGGTGCGTCAGCCGAAGAAGGCCCAGGCTGAGCAGGGCGACCACGGCAAGGGCTGCCTCAGCAGCCACATCGCCCCAGGTCTGTGCCGTATAGACCGCTACGGCGTTGCCCAGCGCGTGCCACAGAATCGCCGCCACCAGGGGCCAGATACGATTCTTACGGAAACAGAGCACGACCAACGTTGAGAGGCTCATATGGAGCACGATCGCCATCACGCGCTCGGCGGCAGCCAACAGGGGCAGGTAGAGCGGCATCGACCAAAACGCCTCCACCTGGGCCAGGGCCTCTTGCGGCAGCCCCAACGTCGCCGGATCATCGACCCGCGCGATCACGATCATATTCAGTAACGTCAGCGCGACCAATGCTCCGATCAGGATCGCCTCGATGCCGCCGTGACCCAGTCCCATAAAGGCCGCCTCACGCCAACTCCGTGCGTCCTTCTGCCAGAAACGGAAGACCAGGTACCGGGCGACCTCCTCGAAGACACCCGCTGAGAGGCCCAGGACAACGGCCTGAATCCACAAGGGCTGCGACGCCATATCAAAGGCCTGGGCCAGCAGGCTGTTCGCAGGAATATGCACGAGCTGCGAGGCGACAAATGTCGCAGCCCCAGCCAGCGCCAACCGCAACGGCTGCGACCAACGGCGGCCCACGACCAGCACGGCAGCCACCGGTAGGCCAACCATCAGCAGGATCTCCAACACCACCATCGCGATCGCCGAGGCCTGCATGGATATCTCCTGTCAGCTCGTCAACTGCGCCCGCATTCGATAGTAGGGCAGTCCGTCGTCGCCGACAAACTCCCCCGTGCGCACAAAGCCCGCCCGCTCATAGAGCCGCCAGGCCACGACGTTATCCTGCACCACGGTCAAGAGGATCGCGGGACTCGCCGCATCACGCGCCCACGCCATCACCCGCGCCATCAACGCGCTGCCCAAGCCCTGCCCCTGATAGGCATCCGCCACCGCCAAGCCGAAGGTCGGCGCAAGCTCGCCGGATCCCTCTCCGTCGCCGTGCGACCCGACAACATCCGGTGCGGTGGCGAGGTCCCACAGAAAGCACCATCCGACGATCCTCGCACCGTCAGCCCCCACCAGGTCATACTTCGTGGGAACCGCTTGCGTGTTCGCGTGCACGATGCCCGCGCACGTCTCGACCGAGGTCATCACATCCAATGGGCGAAACGTGCGCTTCGAGGCCTCACTCAACCCATTGTAGAAAGCGACCAACGCCTCCGCATCGCCCGGCGCGAGCCGCCGGATCACCACCCCTCGCGGTGCTGCCACCCTCAGACCCCGACCGCCGGACGCCCTGCCGCCGTGAAGGTTAGCCGGGTCTCCAGGAAGATCGCCTCATCGATCTTCTCGTGCACCGGTCCGGTCTGGTCGGTCCGCACGCACTGTACCTCGACCTGCTGCGCACCGGCGTCCTCCGCCAGGGCGCTCAAGCGCTCCGGGACGACCGCCTCGGCGTAGGCCACGCCCTCGTCCAGTGTCGCGAAGTCGCGCACACCCTCGTCGAGCCCCAGGTTGCCCGGCAGATGGACCCGGTAGAGCGCGCCGAACTCGATCGGACGGATCAGGACATGCGCCCGCTGCACCACGCTTCCCACGACCGCGCCAACGGCGTTCGCCACATCGGCGTGAGGTGGGATCACCAAGTCAGTGTTCAAGCGCTCCGCCGTCCGCGGCATATAGGCGCCGACCGGCGCACCGACTGCGACGACAGGCTGCCGCAGCGTCAACCGGCATCCCAGGTCGGTCTCCTGCACCACGTCCAGCGCCCGTGCCAACAGCCCTGCCGCCACCGGCTCGCGTTGCCATTCGGCGACCGCGACCTCGTCCCCGAGCACCTTCGTCACCAGTTCCATCGCTACACGATTGGAGACCGCCCCAATGACGCCCTCACAGAAGGCGTCGACGTCAAGGCCCACCTGAGCCGCTAGGAGCTCCGCGCCCAGTCGCGCGGCCTCACCATCCCACAGCGTCAGGCGCCCCAGCGCGTGCAGGGCATCCGTGGGCGTGAAACCGACACGTAGGGCGAGCTGTTGGGCCACCAGCCGCTCCACCCGGTCCATCAGGAAGCTATGGTAGGTCGGATCTTGCGCCAGGCCCACTAACGAGAGGGGGCCCTCCTGGAGCCGCTCGACAAGCGCGCGGTCGGCCTCTGCCACACCAGCTCCGGGCCGGCGTCTGGAGATCAGGAACTGCCCCACAAACGGTAACAGCGGGCGCTTCTTGACGTGCCGCTGTCTCGCCAGCTCCTCCAGCACAGCCTCGCGGCTGATCACACCCTGATCGCCTAGCCGGCACAGCGGCAACACCCGCTGCGGACCGACCGCAACCGGGAACCTCTCATGGGCCTGTAAACTGAGGAAGCTCCGCGGATCCTCACCATTGACGCTCAGCCGTACGTAGCTATCACCCCCGAGCCCGACGGTATGCACGTCCGCCGCCTCCACCATCGTGCGCCACCGTCCCACCTGCGCCCCTTGCGGATTGAGCCGCGGGCGACCACCGCGGAGGGCCGCGATGTCGGTCGTGGTGCCGCCCACATCGACCACCCAGACGTTCTCACGCCCGGCGACGAACCAAGCACCCACCACGCTTGCCGCCGGGCCCGAAAGGATGGTCTCGATCGGACGGCGCATCGCCCACTCTGACCGCACCAGGGAGCCATCCCCCTTGACCACCATCAGCGGCGCCGTCACGCCCGCTGCGTCGAGCGTCGACCGGACCGTGAGGATCAGATCGCGCAGCGTGGGAATGAGCCGCGCGTTCAGGGCCGCTGTCGTCGCGCGGCGGATTGCGTTCAGCTTGGTCGTCAGTTCGTGCCCACAGGTCACCGACACGGGCCGTCGGGACGCCCCTTGACCCTCCGCTGCCAGCTCCTCGATCAACGCCTTGACCTGCAGCTCGTGGGCAGGATTGCGAACGCTGAAGTAGCCCGACACGGCATAGGCGACCACGGTGTCACGTCGTGCCAGAACCGCTGCCCGAACCGCCTCTTCGTCCAGCGGCGCCCGTTCCTCACCGTCGATGGTGTGTCCCCCGCGCACGTAGACGACGTCCTGCGTCACCAGATCCTCGCTGAACGCGTGCTTGCGGATTAACGCCTCATCATAGCCCAGCAGGAGCAGGCAGACCGCGCCCCCCTGCCCCTCGACAATGGCGTTCGTCGCCAGCGTGGTGGAGAGCCCGACCAGGCTAATCTCCGCCGGAGCAATCAGCCGTCCGGGGTGGTCGGCGAGCTGCGCCTCGGGCTCGAACACGCCCCGCATCGCCGCCTCGATCCCGATCGCCAGATCTCGGTGCGTCGTCAGGGCCTTGGCTGCTGCCAGCACGCGCCCCGTCTCCTGATCCATGAGAACGGCGTCGGTCGTCGTACCGCCCGTGTCGATGCCCAATACGATATCCATAGGTTCTTAACATTCCCTTCCCACAGCACATAGCCGGCGATTGGCGCGCCGGTCACAACAGGACCATCTTACACTGGTCCTGGTTGAAGGCTAGAGCTCGCCTAGAAACCGTCACGCCCGTAGCACGACAAGAGGAGCTCGCCGGACAACAGCGAGCCCCTCCAGAGTCTGCGACGGCCTAGGTTGCTGCCTACACGATCTCAGTCAGCCGCGATGAGCCGCTCGATCGTCGCGACCTTCTCCTCAGCCTCCGCCTCGGAGAGCGCGCCGATCCGGAAGTCGGCATGGAAGACCTCACCCGGCGCCAGGACCTTGACGTTGCCCTTAGCCTTCTCGGCGAGGAACCCCTCAGGCTCGCACGTTCCCGCCTCCACCAGCGCGATAGCATCCTGATCGGCGGTACGTGAGATCCAGCGCGTGCCCTTGGGCAGTTGGTCGGGCCGGTGCCCGATGTAATCGACGTTGCCGTCAGGGTGGATCTGCATCGAATGCGCCCACCCCGCCCCATCGGCAAGATAGTCGATGAAGAAGACCGCCTCGGGATCGAAAGCCATATCGGGCGCCAGAACGTGGTGCGCCTCGGGGTGGCGACCCAGTTCCTCGATAAACTCGACGTAGCCGGGCCCAGGCGTGATATGTGAGGGGATGCTCGCGCGCACCCGCACGTGCTCGGGCGTCGGCTTCGCCGAATAGACCAGCCGGCCATGGTCCACCGGCTTGAAGTTGACGTGAGCCAGGTACATCAGGGCCTGCCCGGAACGCTTCAGGTTGGTAATCGTCATCGAGGCCCTGAACAGCGTCGCCCCCGGGTACAGCTTGACCATCGGTTCTGCCAGATAGCAGTGCGAGAAAGCGACCGTGTGCCGGTAACGTCCTCCCAACCCGATGTAGGGCCCCTCATCGTCCTCACCGAGGACGACGTGGGCACTGCCGTAGGGCGCATTGGGTAGCTCCCCGTGCAGCGGGTGAGTGTCCGCCGGACCGGGTGATCCCACACCGGTGATGCCGCAGTGCTGCATGAAGCCCCCGAACGTCTCCAAGAAAACGCGCGTCGGATAGGGCTGGTCGACCATCGACCGCATCGTCAGGTCACGATCGTTGAGGACGACCGACCAGACCTGCTGCCCTTGATAGGGCAGCAGCACCAGATCCCCCACATCACTTCGCAAGCGGAGCCCGCAGACGCCACTATCGAAACGGAAGGTCGACGCGACAAGTCCCTGCGCGGGGGCCTCAACCAGCACCCGCTCGCGCTCCGTGAACATCGCCGGCATCAGATGGAGTGCACTCTCTGCCCCGCTCATAGCGACCTCTAGCTCCAGAGCCGGTCGTGCGAGTGCTCGGTGTCCCAGTTGTCGGTAGGCTCAAAGTAGCCGGGCCGATCCGGATCGATGAACTCGCGCACAACCGCCTCGTTCAGATCCTCAAAGCCCAGCCCGGGCGCCTCGGGCACCTCGATGTAACCATCCTGAATCAGCGGATTCGGTAGACCCGTGATCAACTCGTTCCACTTGGGCTCGTCCACCGAGTGGTTCTCGAGGACGAGGAAGTTCTCCGTGGCGGCCGCACAGTGAACGCTGGCCAAGGCCGCAATCGGCGACCCCGCCATGTGCATCGCCATCGCGACGCCGTGCTCCTGCGCAGCGTCGCCGATCTTCTTCGTCTCCAGGATGCCGCCCGAGGACGCCAGGTCGGGGTGGATGATCGACACCGCACGGTTCTCCAACAAGGGCATGAAGTTGTCCTTGAGGTAGATATCCTCACCCGTGCAGATCGGCGTCGTGACGGCCCGCGAGAGCGTGACGTACTGGTCGGTGAATTGCCAGGGCAACAGGTCCTCGAGCCAGGCGAGCGTGAATTGGTCCAGCGCCTGCCCCAGCCGGATGCACGACTCGAGGCCGATGTGGCCGATATGGTCCACCGCCAGGGGAATCTCATAGCCGATGACGCTGCGGACATCGTCCACATACTTGCAAAGGACGTCGATGCCCTTCTGTGTCAGCTGAATCCCGGTGAAAGGATGCATCACCGTGTAACTTCGCAGCGTGTCGGGAAAACCGATCACCGTGTCGGGAATGTTCCTGAGGAAGTAGATGCCGAGGTCCATCTTTAGGAACTTGAATCCCTGGTCCATCCGCGCCTTGAGCCGCTTCCCCATCGCCTTGCCATCCGGTTCCGAGGGCGTGTCGCTGTAGACCAACACCTTATCGCGGAACTTGCCGCCCGCCAGCATATACGCCGGGACACCGTACGCCTTGCCCGCCAGATCCATCAACGCCATCTCGATGCCACAAACTCCGCCGGCCTGGCGCGCGTGATGGCCGAACTGCTTGATCTTGCGGAAGACCTTGTCGACGTTGCAGGGATTCTCACCGAGGATGCGGCTCTTGAGCATCAGCGCAAAGGTGCTGCTGGCGCCGTCGCGGACCTCGCCGTAGCCGGAGAGCCCCTGGTTCGTGTCGATGCGGATCAGGGGGACCCGCATGGGGAGCCCCTTCAGATGCACGACGCGCATATCGGTGATCTTCAGGTCCGAAGGGCGGGAGTGCTGATTGACATACTGCTCGCTGATCGTGGTCATAACCGTGTCTTTCCTCCATGGATGATGAACAAACCTTGACTACCTAAGCAGCGGGCGACGGCATCCCTCACCCGTCAGTCGCCGCTCATCAACAACGGTATCGTCGCGTTGCCATACGGCATCACACCGACGCGCGCGGTCGAAGGCAACGGCGCAATCGCGGCCTTGACCGCCTCCTCCAATGTAGCCGGGGTGAGCAACAATCGGCGCACCTGCTCCGCCGGCATCTCCGAGACCACGTAGATGCGCGCCAACCGCACGGCGTCGCGGCCAAAGATGAAGGCCTTGTGGGGCCCAACCTCGAAGGGTTCTCGGACAAACTGCGCCATCGCAGCCTGATGGCTCTCGAACCCGCGCGCCATGAAGCGCTCCCAACCCGAGCTTCCCGCACCATCCTCGCACGCCGCCACCAGGATGATCGTCCCACCCTCACGCGTGACGCGGTTGGCACACGAGACCGACTTGTGCGCCTGATAGAGATTGATGTCCTTAGGGTAGCCGCCCGGGCACGTGATCATCACGTCGAAGAGCTCGCGGACCGGAGCGTCGTAGATGCGGCGCACCACCGGCATCGCCGCCCGGATCACCGC
Source organism: Anaerolineae bacterium (assembly GCA_040774145.1). GTDB lineage: Bacteria > Chloroflexota > Anaerolineae > B4-G1 > SLSP01 > PWVB01. The sequence continues at coordinate 6,364 of JAXGUU010000050.1, read as the reverse complement.
CAGGGGATCCCCTGCGAAGGCGTCGACGATCTCCTTCCGATCGTTCATCACGACGTTGAGCGCAAAGTGGATATCCGCCGTGCGCCCGATCTCCTCGATGTCCTGACGCAGCGGATTGTCCTCATAGATCGCCAGGGCGGACTTCGGATCGCGCAGCCAACGGTGGTTAGCCGCGATCGTGTGCCGCCCCGCCAAACCGATCGCCGCGCTCTTCACACCGCCGGAGAAGCCGGCAAAGTGGTGGGGCTCCACGTTCCCGACCACGATCCGCAGATCAGCCTCCATATAGAGGCGGTTCATCTCGATCGGTGTGCCCCGCGTGGTCGTCCCAAGCGTCACGAGATCCGGCGCATCGCAGTCGTGGGAGACTACCCGATAGCGGGCCAGCACCTCGGGCGAGACCACCGACGAGAACACGTCCGGACGCATCGGGATGTGGGTGCCCGTCGCGATGATCAACGTGATCGCCTCGGGTGCGATACCCGCCTCATCGAGAAATCGCAACAGCGGCGGCAACATAACCTCGTGGGGCACCGGGCGCGTCTTGTCGTTGATCGCGATCGCTACGCTGCGCACCCCGCTGAGGGGCGGGAGCGGGCGTCCCAACGATCGTGCCAACGCGGTGGCGACCACCGCTTCCGGATCAGCCGCTCCCGCGGTGGCGGTCGGCAACAGCGTCTCGACGTGCGCCGCTGTATCGAGCTTGAGCGGCAGGGTCCCCCTACCGTAGAGCACCTCACGTTCGTAGATCGGCATATGCATCACCCCCTAGTCTAGCCGTCTTTCACCCTCTGGCAATCGCGCATCAGGGCAACATTTGCCTCCCATGGTCTTCGCATAACTCCCATGAGTCAGCTATAATACACCAACAAGCCAAGACCAAGACTATGAGGGAGACAGGCATGCCCGAGTTCCAACCAGACCACCATCCCCATCGACGCCATAACCCGCTCACCGGCGAGTGGATCACGGTGTCGCCACACCGCACGCAGCGCCCCTGGAAGGGACAGGTCGAGCGGCCTACCCAGGCGTCCCGCCCGTCCTACGACCCCAACTGCTATCTCTGTCCCGGCAACGACCGTGCCAACGGCGCCGTCAACCCGGCATACACCTCCACCTACGTCTTCACCAACGATTTCGCCGCGCTCCTCCCCGACACGCCGGAGCTAGCGAGCCACGAGCATCCCCTCCTACGCGCAGAGACCGAGCGCGGCACCTGTCGCGTCATCTGCTTCTCCCCCCGTCACGATCTCACTCTTGCCCGGATGGGCACCGGGGAGATCCGCTCCGTCGTGGACCTGTGGGCCCAGCAGGTAGAGGAGCTGGGGCAGGACTACCGGTGGGTCCAGCTCTTTGAGAACAAAGGCGCGATCATGGGTTGTTCCAACCCACATCCCCATGGTCAGGTCTGGGCGGGAAACACCCTGCCCAATGAAGCGGCTAAGGAGGACCACCACCAACGCCTCTACTTCGAGACCCATGGGCGCCCACTCCTGGTGGCCTATGCCGACCTCGAGATTGAGCGCCGTGAGCGCGTCCTGATCGAGAACGACCACTGGCTGGTCGTCGTCCCCTTCTGGGCACTCTGGCCCTTCGAGACCCTGCTTATGCCGCGCCGCCACGTGCTTCGTCTCCCCGAACTGGTTGCCGCCGAGCGCGATGCCCTGGCTGAGGTGATCCGCACCCTGCTCATCAAGTATGACAACCTCTTCGAGACGAGCTTCCCCTACTCGATGGGGTGGCACGGCGCGCCGACGGGGCCCGGCGACTTCGCCCACTGGCAACTTCACGCCCACTACTATCCTCCGCTCCTCCGCTCGGCAACCGTGAAGAAGTTCATGGTCGGCTACGAGATGCTGGCAGAACCGCAGCGCGACCTCACTGCCGAGCAAGCGGCGGAGCGCCTGAAGTCGCTGTCCGACGTGCACTATCTGACCGAGTCCTCCTAGGTCGCCCCTGACAGGAGCAGCATCGATGACAGAGAAGATCTTGGTTGTGGAGGATGAGCTGGTCCTTCGTGATGCGCTGACCTACAATCTCACCCGGCAGGGCTATGAGGTCATCGCTGCAGTCGACGGGCATCAGGCCGTTGAGCTTGCGCAGGCCAAGCAGCCCGACCTGATCCTCCTCGATATTATGCTGCCGGGGCTCGACGGCTACGAGGTCTGCCGGATCCTGCGCAAGGACTTCACCGCCCCCATCATTATGCTCACCGCCCGCGATGACGAGGTGGACAAACTCGTGGGGCTGGAGGTCGGGGCGGATGACTATCTGACCAAGCCCTTCAGCATGCGCGAGCTGCTGGCACGCGTCAAGGCCCAGCTGCGACGCGTCCGGGCCCTGCGCGAGGAGCTCATCGCCGACCTTGAAACGCCCACCACCGACACCGATACGCCCGCCGCCCCGCTCCGCTTCGGCAACCTATCGCTGGATCTGACGCGCCACGAGGTCAGCCTCAACGGCGAGCCCCTGGCGCTCAAGCCGCAGGAGTACGACCTCCTGGTCTACCTCGCGCAGAAACGCGGGCGCGTCCTCTCCAGGGACCAGATCCTCGAGGAGGTCTGGGGCTGGGACTACACGGGCGGCAGCCGTACGGTGGATGTCCATGTGCGCTGGCTCCGCGAAAAGATCGAGGAGGAGCCCGCCAACCCCACCCGCATCATCACCGTCCGCGGGGCCGGGTACCGCTTCGAGGGATAGGATGTTCTCATCCATGTGGTGGCGTGTGACTGTGCCCTTCGTCGTCATCCTCTTGGCGGCGACGCTGGGCCTGACGCTCTATCTCTCTGCCGAGATTCGCACTGCCCGCCTGGACGACCTGAGCGACCGCCTCGTCGATGCGGCCATACTCATCGCCGATGGCCTGCAACCGCTCCTCGGCCACGATACCGATGTGGACCTCGATACCAGGACCGCCCAGTGGTCTGAGAGGCTCGCCCAGCGCGTCACCCTCATCGCCGCTGACGGCACCGTCCTGGCCGACTCACACGCCGACAGCCAGGCGATGGAGAACCACCTCTTCCGCACCGAGATCCAGCAGGCCCTGACCCGTGGCACCGGCACCGCGACGCGCTACAGCCGTACCCAGCGCCTCGAGGTCATGTATGCCGCCGCAACCGTCACCGACGGCGACACCCTGCTCGGCTTCGCCCGCGTCGCCCTGCCGGTTGCGGAGATCCACGCCAACGTCAACCGCCTTAACCGCACCCTCATCATCGCCGGCGTCGTCGCCGCCCTGATCGCCACGGCGGTCGCCACTGTCACCGCCTCCCGCACCATCCGCCCGGTGACCCGCCTCACCGACGCCGTCGAACGCATGGCGGCGGGCGATCTCAGCCGGCGCCTCCTGCCCACGACGAATGACGAAGTCGGCAAACTGACACACGCCTTCAACCACCTGGCCGACCAACTGCAGGACAAGGTCACCCACCTCGCACTCGAGCGCGCACGGCTCGCCACCGTCCTCGAACAAATGGCCGACGGCGTCGTCATCACGGACAACTCGGGCACCATTACGATGATCAACACGGCGGCGGCCCGCATCCTCAAATACGACGAGGAGCAGGCCGTCGGTCGCCGCTTCCCCCAGGTCGCCTACAGCTACCAACTCATCGACCTGTGGAACCGCTGCTACGAGACCCAGGAAGAACAGAGCGCGATCGTGGAAACCGCGCTCTACGCCGACTTCGTCCGAGCCGTCGTGACCCCCCTGCACCGCCGCATCAGCCCACCTTCCGGCAGCCTGGATGAAGATCCGGTTCACTCAGCCGGAGCGCTGACCACGCCCCGCTACCTCATCATGCTCCAGGATCTCACCCACATCCGGCGCCTCGAGACGATCCGGCGTGACTTCATCAGCAACGTCTCCCACGAACTGCGTACCCCGCTCGCCTCGCTCTCCCTCGTCGTCGAGACCCTACGCGACGGCGCGCTCGAGGATCCGCCCGCCGCCCGGCGCTTCCTGGATCATATGGAATCCGAGCTGGCCTCACTCACCCAGATGGTTGAGGAGTTGTTGGAGCTCTCCCGTATCGAGTCCGGGCGCGTCCCCCTGGAGCTCACACCCACCAAGGTACGCAAGCTCATCCTCAAGCCCGTCAAACGCTTGCGCCCTCAGGCCGAGCGTAAGGGCATCGCCTTGAACCTGACCATTCCCGATGACCTACCGCGTGTCCAGGCCGACGCTGCCCGCGTCCAACAGGTCGTCGCCAACCTCCTCCACAACGCCATCAAGTTCACACCCACCGGCGGCACAATCACCCTCTCCGCTCAAGTCTGCACCCCCGCCAAGGGCCGCAGCCCGTCCGCCCCCCAGCTCCCTCAACACTCGGGGGAGCGAAGCCCCCGCTGCCGGGGAGAGGGACAGCTCACCATCACCGTCTCCGACACCGGTATCGGCATCCCCCCCGACGAGCTCCAACGCATCTTTGAGCGCTTCTACAAGACCGATCGTGCCCGCGCCCAGGAAGGTACCGGCCTCGGTCTGGCGATCTCCAAACACATCATCGAAGTCCACGGCGGTCAGATCTGGGCGGAGAGCGTCGAGGGCGCCGGCAGCACCTTCTCCTTCACCCTGCCCATCGCCACGTCTCCGTCCGGCGACCACGACTGACGACGCCCTTACCCGAAACGCCCTGTGATGTAGTCCTCCGTCATCTGATTCACCGGATTGGAGAAGATCCTGGCGGTCGGGCCATACTCCACCAGCACACCCGGCGCGTGGCTTCGCGTGTCGTCCGTCCCGTCCAGCGAGAGAAACGCCGTGTAGTCCGACACACGCCCGGCCTGCTGCATGTTGTGCGTGACCACGATGATCGTGTAGTGCTTGGAGAGCTGGCGCATCAGCTCCTCGATGCGCAGCGTGGCGATCGGATCCAGCGCCGACGCCGGCTCATCCATCAGGATGATGTCGGGCCGGGTGGCGATCGTCCGCGCGATGCACAGGCGCTGTTGCTGGCCTCCGGAAAGCGAGAGCCCGCTCTGCCCCAGCTTGTCCTTCACCTCATCCCAGAGCGCAGCCTGCGTCAACGACTGGTACACCAGGTCGTCCATATCCCCCTTATAACCATTGATCCGCGCGCCCCAGGCGACGTTCTCATAGATGCTCTTCGGGAAAGGATTCGGCTTCTGACAGACCATCCCGATCCTGCGGCGCACCTCCACGGGATCCACCTCGTCGCGGTAGATGTTGATGCCGTTAAAGAGCACCTCACCCTGCGTGCGCGCAGCGCGGAAGAGCTCGTTCATGCGGTTGAAGGCGCGCAGCATCGTACTCTTGCCGCAGCCCGACGGTCCAATGATCGCGGTCACCTTGTGGCGCTCAATCTTCAGATCGACGCCCTTCAAAGCTAGAAAGTCATCATAACTCACGCTCAAGTCTTTAGCCTCGATAGCGTAGGCGCCATTGCTCGCCGTCTGAGGCGCGGATGCCGTCTGAGGCGCGTACGCCGTCTGAGGCGCGGATGCCGTCTGAGGCACGTACGCCGTCCGAGGCGCGGATGCCGTCTGAGGCACGGATGCCGTCTGAGGCACGTACGCCGTCCGAGGCGCGTACGCCGTCCGAGGCGCGTACGCCGTCCGAGGCGCGGAGGTTGCTGTTCTCGTCTCGTTCATCTTTTTCCCTTACCTCATGCCCTACAGCCGCTTGCTGAAGCGGTTCCGCAGCAGGATCGCTGCACCGTTCATACTTAACAACAACACCAAGAGGACCACAATAGCGGCAGCCGCGATGTTGCGAAAGACGCTCTGCGGTCGCGTGGTCCACTGGAAAATCTGAATGGGCAGCGTCGTGAACTTGGCGAAAGGCCCATTAGGATCTGCCGTGATATAGGTGGAGGCACCCACGACCACCAGAGGTGCTGTCTCACCGATCGCTCGAGATACCGACAGGATCGCCCCGGTGAGGATGCCGGACATCGCATTGGGCAGGACGTGGCTCCACACGGTCTGCCAACGCGTCGCGCCAAGGGCCAATGCCGCCTCGCGCAGGGAGTTCGGCACAGCCTTGATCGCTTCCCGCGCATTGATGATGATCAGAGGCAGGATCAACAGCCCCAGCGTCAAGCCTGCCGAGATGATGGTGCGGCCATTCGCCGTCGTCGGATCGGTGAGGCCGAAGAGCGCCCCGCTCGTCAGCGGTTGCAGGGCCCGCACGAAGATCGCGAGCCCCAGGATGCCGTAGATGATGGAGGGCACGCCGGCAAGGTTGTTGATGTTCGTCTGAATCAGCTTGTTCAGCTGCGTTTCCTCTGCGTATTCCTCAAGGTAGATCGCCGCACCCACACCGATCGGGAAGGCGAAGAGAATCGCGATGGCGGTGGTCCACAGGGAACCGAGTATGGCGGTACGTATGCCCGCCCGCGTG
>JAXGUU010000049.1:0-15791 GCA_040774145.1 Anaerolineae bacterium | reverse complement strand
GGTGATGAGGCGTGCCACCTCCGCGTTGCGCAACAGCGCCTTGGTCGGGATACATCCCCAGATCAAGCAGATCCCGCCGAGGCTCTCGCGCTCGACCAGGGCCACCTGCATCCCAAGCTGTTTCGCGCGGATGGCTGCCACGTAACCTCCGGGGCCACCCCCTATCACCACGACATCGAACACCGATTCTGTCACGTCTCGTCTCCTTGTGTGTCGCACGCGTTGACCAGTCTCACGACTTCATCAAACATCGCCTCAATCGAGAGCTCCGTTGTATCGAACAGAATAGCATCGGATGCGGGCCGCAACGGCGCCGTCTCGCGCTGACTGTCAATGCGGTCGCGCTCGCGGATGCCCGCGAGCACCTCCTCATAGGTCACCGTGTCATCACAGCCGGACTGGCGGCACTTCGTCCGGATCTCCTGATGACGCCTCTCCGCCCGCGCCTCAGCGGACGCCACCACATAGAGCTTGAGATCGGCATCGGGAATGACGACCGTCCCAATGTCGCGCCCGACCATGACCACGCGACCACGTCCGGCAATCTCGCGCATCCGCCGGGTCAGCGCATCACGGACCCCGGCGTAGGCGGACACGATCGAGACCGCCCCCTCGACTCGAGATGAGCGGAGCTCCCATGTCACGTCCCGTCCATCCACGCGCACCGTATACTGACGTCCGTCGTCCACGCTGATGGGGAGCACCTGGATATCCACTTCTTGGGCGCGTTGCGTGACCGACGCTTCATCCTCGACATCCAGCCCGTGCGCCTGAACGTCCCACGTTGCAGCTCGGTAGAGGACACCGGTGTCAAGAAACAGGTAGTTCAGCTGTTCCGCCAGATGAAACCCAATCGTGCTCTTCCCCGAAGCTGCGGGGCCATCAATCGCGATCGTCGAGGGCTTCATCGGCGATCGCGACGCCCGCCGCGCCCCTGTGACTTGCCGTGGGTGCGCCCACCCCGCGACGAGGAGCGATTGCTGCCGGCGTTGCCCGCACGTGGGCGCCCGGAAGCCGGCCTCCCGCCCCGTCCACTGCGGCCCGAGCTCTTGGCCCGCTTTCCGGTCTTCGCGCCTTCCCGTTCAGTGCCCACTTCTCGCTGCAGGAGCTGCACCTCAGGGCGGCTGAGATAACGCCACTTGCCCGACGCGAGTGTGCCCAACTTCAGCGATCCCATTGAGACCCGGATCAAGCGCTTGGACGGATGCCCGAGGGCCGCGACCATGCGGCGAACGAGGTGCTTGCGCCCCTCGTGGACGGTGACCTCCAGCCACGTCTCGCCTCGCCGCTGATCCACGATATCGACGCTATCGAACCGTGTCGATCGACCATCGAGTGTGATGCCGCGCTTCCAGCGGTCGATCGTGTCGGCATCGGGTTCGCCTTCCACGAGGACCCGGTAGGTGCGCGGGTGCTCGTAGCGAGGATGCGTCAGCCTTTGGGTCAGCGACCCATCGTTGGTCATCAGCAGAAGCCCCTCGCTGTCATAATCGAGGCGCCCGACCGGGTAGAGACGCGGTGGATCACCACGCTTGGGTTTGGGCAGGGCCACCAAGTCAATCACCGTCTTGCGTCCGTGAGGGTCCTGTGTTGAGGTGATCACGCCCCGGGGCTTGTTCAACATCACATAGACCCGCGGCTCGGGGCGGGGGATCGGCACCCCGTCGACGGTAATGCGCTGAGTTTCGGGATCAGCTTGGTCCCCAAGCGTCGCGGTGCGACCATCGACACGCACCCGTCCTGCCTCGATGATCTCCTCACAGCCACGCCGTGAGCCATAGCCTGCCTGAGCCAGTATTTTCTGTAGACGTTCCTTTTCCATAGGAAGACATTATACCTGGAGTGAACATTATCGCGAGTTTTGACGCTTCCGACTTCTCCGCTATGATGGTGTCTAGGACGGACGCTCGGTACGGAGGCCCTTATGATGCTCGAATTCCTCTCCATTCTGATCTTCACCTTTGCTCTAGCCCTGCTCGGGCTGGGTGCGGTCACCTGGTTCATCGAGCGCGGTACCCGGCGCACATTGGGGCTGTTGATGGTGATCTCGGCCATCATCATCGCCATGGGCTATGCTTTCTTGGGCAGCCGCTTTGCCATCGCGCTCTTCGGTCGCCTGATCATCACCATCGACCTTCCTCGCCTTATGACGACCGCGATCGTCTATACAATCGGCGTGCTCTCGGGCTTCGGCTTGGCAGGTGGCGTCTTCCTGTGGATCTCCGGACGGCTCGTCAAACCGACCGGGCTCGAGCGCAAGCTTGCCGTCTTCGTCACCGTCATCCTCATCATCGCCCTCGTGATCAGCCTGATCGCAGTTCAGATCAGCAGATGAAGGGAGTGTATCGCCATGCTCTTTACCCGTGAAGACCTGGAACGATGTGAGGCAGCGACGCTGGCCCCTTATGGTTTCCACAGCCGCCACTCCCAAGGGCGAGCCTTTCCGGAGGAGGAGGCTAGCTATCGCACGCGCTTCCAGCGCGACCGCGATCGGATTCTGCACACCAATGCCTTTAGGCGCCTCGAGTACAAGACTCAGGTTTTCGTCTACGCCGAGGGTGACTACTATCGTACACGCTTGACCCATACCCTCGAAGTCGCCCAGATAGGTCGATCCCTGGCCACGGCCCTCGGCGCCAACGAGGTCCTCGTCGAGGCTATTTGCCTGGCTCACGACCTCGGTCACCCGACCTTTGGCCACGCCGGGGAGTATATGCTCAACCAGCTCATGGCTGACCACGGCGGATTTGACCACAACAAGCAATCCCTGCGTATCGTGGAGAAGTTGGAGCATCGCTATCCCGACTTCGAGGGACTCAATCTCTCGTGGGAGGTCCTAGAGGGAATCGTCAAGCACGAGACCTCGTACGACGTTGCCGATGCCACCCGCTTCGCGCCGCACCTGCGGGGCACGCTGGAGGCGCAACTCGCCAACCCGGCCGACGAGCTCGCCTACAGCGCCCACGACCTCGACGACGGCCTCTACTCGGGCCTGATCCGCCCTCAAGACCTATCAGGACTCAAGCTTTGGGAACAGGTGAAGGAGAGTGTCGGTTGGGATGGAACCGACTACGACAAGATGTGGCGCCATCGCATCGTTCGCCGGTTGTTGGGATTGCTGATCGATGACGCCATCGCCGAGACGGCTCAACGGCTGGAAGCAGCGGCCCCCGCCTCTGCTGACGACGTGCGCGCCCTTCCCGACAACGTGGTCGCCCTCTCATCCGAGATGGGCGAACGTCTGGCAGAGCTAAAACGCTTCCTGCTGGAGCGCCTCTATCGGCACCCGCGGGTGATGCGGATGCAGATCAAGGCAGAGCGTATCATCCGCGCGCTATTCGAGGCCTATGTCGCGGAACCGCGCCAGCTTCCCTACGAGGAACAGGCCAAACTGGAGTCACGATCGCTCCATCGTGTGGTGTGCGACTACATCGCAGGGATGACCGACCGCTATGCGCTTCAGGAATACGCCAAGCTCTTCGACCCGCTCGAGCGTGTGTAAGCGCAGAACCGGGCAGCCGACCGACGGATCTCCGTGACCTGACCTGTAGCTGCCTAGGGAATGCAGAGGGCGTCGCCGGCGCGGATGAAGTTCAGGTCGCGGATGCAGTTACACTCAGCGATGGACCACATATCCGCTCCGTAGTAGATCGAGATCCAGCTCAGCGTATCGCCCCACCGTATCACATGGGTCAAGCGGCAATCGCATCCGCCACAGACCGGCTCCGGCGTCGGGTCCGGATCAGGGTCGGGGTCCACGACGTCGCCGAATTGTGGCGTGCAAGTCGGACCCGGTGGAAGCGTCTTGGGGACGTCGGGGACACTCAGGATCTGTCCCGGTCGGATAAGATGGGGCGTGATGATGTCATTCTGCGTGGCAATCGCCGCCGGATCGACCCCGTAGGCTCGCCCAATACAGTATAGAGTCTCGCCAACTTTGACCGTGTGCTCGCCCAGGATCTCCCATCCACCGGCCCCCACAGCAGCGCGTGCCGCCACGCCCTGCGCCGATCCCAACGTCATTCCTATAACAGCCAAGCATAGGCTCATTCGCACAAGCATCTTCATAGCGTTCGACTCCTTCGATGACGACGCGACGATGCTTCCATTATAGAAGACCACGCCGGCGATCGCAAGAGGTGATGCATGCGCAGGTGGGGCTGTAACGAAACTGTAACATTGTCAAGCGATCTCACCGCCGGCGGCGCCTACAGGGCGTCGCCCAGCAACACCCCGAGCAGCCCAAGGATCAGGCCAAGGTGCAGGAGCAGATCGGTGCTCGCAAGCCAGCGCGTGACCGACCAACCGGTCAGAAAACGCACCACGAGGTTGAGTGCGACGAGCCCCACGCCAATCAACACGGGAAGCCCTTTGCGCTGCGCCAGGAACTCCGCTACAGCCCTCAAGATCTTGGTGACGCGCATAGCACCTCCTCACCCTGGGTGAAGCCTCGCCACGAACAGGATCGGTGTCCGCCGTCATTATAGCATAGGGCGGTCGGAAAGCGTGCAGTCCACGAAGACGCGTTGATTATTATCATCTTTATAGTATAATATAGGCAACGCAAACTAGTGGGGAGGTGAAGCAATGGCACAAATTGGCGAACAGGCACCGGAGTTTGAACTGCTGTCCGATAAGGAGGAACCGGCACGGCTCTCCGATTTCCGAGGACACAAAGTGGTCCTCTACTTCTATCCTAAGGCCGATACGCCCGGTTGCACCAAGCAGGCGTGCGCGCTGCGCGATGCCTACCCGCAGATCGAGGCCGAGGATGCAGTGGTCATCGGCATCAGTCCGGACCCACCTAAGGCCTTGGTCAAGTTCCGCGAGAAGTACGGGCTTCCCTTCACGCTGCTCTCAGATCCAAATCATGAAGTCGCTGAGGCTTACGGCGCCTGGGGCGAGAAGCAGAATTACGGCAAGACCTACGAGGGACTCATCCGCAGCCATTTCGCCATCGACGAAGAGGGACGCTTTAGCGATGCCCAGGTGAACGTGAAGCCCCTGTCCACAGCGGATCTGGCGCTCAAGATTTTGGCACCTTAGCCCAACAGCACCAGCGCGAACACACCGGAGGGCAAGGGTATACCCAGCAGGTCCAGGACCCGCTCCCAGAAGGTAACCGGGGCAAACCAGAGGAAAGCCGCCAGCGCGACACATAGGCAGATCAGCGCCAGCAGAATGATGATCGCGCCGTAGAGCCACGTTGAGCGGCGCGGCACGACACCATCCGGCGCAGCCTGACGAGCAGGCGCGGGCTTCATGACGGTGGTCTGGACACGCTGCGGCGCACGACGCTGCGGCGCACGACCCACCGGTGTTGGTGGCACGCGTGCGGGCTCGTAGGCAGCCACAGGCGAGGCGGGGGCCGGTGGGGGCGCCGATCCGGGGGCGTGCCGGCTCTCCAGGACCCGTTCAGGAGGCTGGTCGGGCCTTGTTGAGAAGCGATCTATGGCCGGCGCGCCCTCCACGACGTACTGGAGCGTCGCAAACTCGGCAAAGCGAATCAGGTCACCGGGCAGGAGAGTGCGGGGAGCATCGAGACGTCGTCCGTTCACGAAGGTCCCGTTGGTGCTTCCCATATCCTCGATCGTCACCCCGTTGGGTGTCAGGCGGATCTGGGCGTGAAGGCGCGAGATCTGCGCGCTTTCAAGCACAATCGTGTTGGTCGAGGCCCGGCCCATCGTCGAGAGGAGGTTGACGAGCGTATAACGCTCACCCGCCATGGGCCCCTCCACCGCCACGAGGGCATGCACCTTCTGTCGTTGCATCGCTATCTCCTACACCGCGCGGGTCTGCGCGCTTGACATAGGGGCAGTATACCGTGTCGGCGCCGCGGTTGTCAAATCGCCCAGCCGGGTGCACAATCCCCCTATCGACAAGGTAAGGAGAGATGATGCCTGAGACAACCCATAGATCCACCCCTTTCCCGATCGTGGATGCCCACCTTGACGTAGCCTACAACGCTGTCGTCCTCGGGCGCGATCTGAGCCTGCCGATCGCGGAGATTCGCGAGCACGAGCGCCGGCACCCCTCGGAAGATCCGTGGGCTGACCTCTGCATGGTCAGTTGGCCTGCCCTCCTCGAAGGGCGCATCGCCGTGATCGGTGGCAGCATCTTCGTTGAGCCCGGCAAGAAGCCACACCCCAAAGCCACGACCACCTACACGACACCCGATGAGGCCCACACCCAGGCCATCGAGCAGCTGGACTATTACCGGCGGATGGCCGACGAGCGTGCGGATGTCGAGATCATCACCGACGAGAAAACACTTGATAGGGTCATGGATAGCTGGACGTCCGCGGCTCCAGGTGTGGGCGTCTTCATCGTGATGGAGGGCGCCGATCCCATCCTGGCACCCGAGGAGCTCAGTTGGTGGGCCGAACGAGGCGTACGGGGCGTCGGGCTGAGCTGGTCAGCCGGGACGCGCTATGCCGGGGGCAACGCTAACCCTGGGCCGCTGACAGATGAGGGCCAGGCCCTGCTCCACGCGATGGCGGATCTCAACCTTCTCCTCGATATCAGCCACCTATGGGAGGAGGCAGCCTACACGGTGGTCGACCGCTATCCCGGACCCATCGTCGCCACACACGCCAACCCACGCTCTTTCGTGGATTCCCCACGGCTGCTCTCCGATGATATGATACGCCGCATCGTGGAACGCGAGGGCGTCATCGGGGCAGTTGCCTTCAACCGTATGCTGGCGGAGGGTTGGAGCCCCAGCCGGCCCCGGCTGCCCCTGTCACGACTCGTCGAGGCCCTCGATCACATCTGCCAAGTGGCGGGCCACGCCCAGAGCGCCGGTCTGGGCTCGGATCTCGACGGGGGCTTTGGGCAATCTTCCTCGCCTGCGGAGCTGGCTTCGGTTGCCGACCTCCACAAGATCGCGGATCTGCTGAGGGCCCGCGGCTACGCCGAGTCCGACATCGCAGCCGTGATGGGCGGCAACTGGCTTCGGGTTATGCGCCAGGCGCTGGCAGCCTTCTAGCGCCGCGACACCCGGGCCGCCTGCCAAAACCTTGTCAGAGAGAGACTTTGTGGTATATTATCCTCAATCCTGCCGTGTGCGTGGAACCGATCTGGGGTTTTGAGCCAACACCTTACAAATACGGGGACCTCAAGTCTAGGGCGAGGACGCGATAGCCTTCGGGCAAGGCAGATTCACCCGGCAAGTCCCCACCTGCGCAAGCAGGGTCAAAGCCAACGGTGCACGGCACGGCGGGGCCTGACTTATAGAAAGAACCGCGCTGGAGAACTTCAGCGCGGTTCTTTCTGTGAGGTCATTGTCGTACCCTGAGAAGCCTCAACATTATGTAAAGTAGGCTTGACTTTGCCCTCTGCCTATGCTATTCTCAGAAAGCTGAATAAGGTTCGGCATTTCACCACATACTCGAGGCGTCCATGTACTGGGAACGTGTTTCCGAAGAGATCTTCCTTTTCACAAGTGACCGCTACGCAATGGTCAACTCAGTTGCCGTCCTCACCGAACACGGAACGGTTGTCATCGATGGTCTCCCCTTTCCAGATGAAGCCAAGCAAATCGCGAAGTTTCTTGAGGTGCGCTCCGGGATGGATTTCCACTCACTCATCCTCACGCACCACCATATGGACCACGTTTACGGTCTCTTCGCTTTCCCCGAGCACCTGGACGTGATCAGCTCCGAACTCTGCCGTCAGCGCCTACTTGAGGTCGGCGAGGCTTCGTTGGCGGAGGCGCGCGAGAGCGATCCCGCCTTTGACGAAGTCAAGCTTCGCATCCCAACGCTCACGTTCGCCTCGGGGGACCTCTTCGTCGAGGCAGGCGACAAGACGTTCCGTCTCTTTCCCCTGCCGGGCCATACCTCGGACAATATTGGGGTCTTCATCGAGGAAGATGAAGTCCTCATCACCGGCGACGCCGTGATGGCCATCCCCATTATCGCGGACGGTGACTGGGAGCAGGAGATTCAGACGCTGAACCGGATCAAGGAGATGGAGCCGGACACCGTCATCCAAGGGCACGGGGAGGTCATCCTTCGCGGCGAGATCAAGACGGTGATGGATGAATACATCAGCTACCTCAACTGCGTCCGCGACCAGGCAGAGACTGTGCTCAAGCAGGGACGCGACCGCAAGGAGATCTGGGACATTCCCCTGGAGACGTGCGGGCTTGAGCGCGTGCCTCTCGGTATCGCCAGCCACCAACTCCATGTAGCCAATATCCTCAGCATCTACGATCGCCTGAAAGCAGAGCAGGAGAGCCACTAGATGGCGTGCACGGCGAGCAGCCGGGGCAGGCCTATGGGCGACGTTACGGCACATCCCTGACGCTATGCCCACCCTGCACGAGTGGCTCGACCGCTATCTCCGGTCTCTCGAGCGAGATAACGCTTCGCCCTACACCGTCAAGAATTACGGGACCGACATCGCACAGTTTCTCGACGCCTGCACGAAGCGCGGCGTCACGACGCTCGAGGAGCTCAACCGCGACGTCGTGCGCACCTATATGGCAGAGCTGGACGAGGACGGCTATGTACGTGCCAGCATCGCTCGCCGAATCTTCGAGCTGCGCGCCTTCGGCGACTTCCTCGTCCACCATCACGTGTGGAAACAGAACCTCTTCCGCAAGATCCACGCGCCTAAGGTGCCGGCACGCCTGCCACGCTACCTCACCGTCGATGAGGCACGGCGCCTGATGTCGGCGCCGGATACATCGACGCCGCAGGGGTTGCGCGATCGCGCGATCCTGGAGGTGCTCTACGCATCGGGAACGCGCGTGAGCGAACTCTCCGGGCTCGACCTTGCCGATGTCGATCTGGGGGCCGGGGAGATGCGCGTGATCGGCAAAGGCGATAAGGAGCGCCTGGTTCTGCTTGGGCGCCCCGCGGCTGCTGCGCTGCGGGTGTACATTGAGAGCGCCCGCCCGACCTTCATCGATAAGGAGACGTTCAACGCCGTCTTCCTCAACCGCTTCGGTGGGCGCCTCTCCGTGCGCTCCATCGACACGATCGTGCGCAAGGCGGGCATCGCGGCAGGCATCGATCAGACCGTCACGCCGCACCTGCTGCGACACACCTTCGCCACCCATATGCTGAACGGCGGAGCCGACCTCCGCGTCGTTCAGGAGCTCTTGGGGCACGAGAATATCGCCACAACGCAGATCTACGCCAGCATCACGCAGCGACGGGCGAGGGAGGTCTATCTTCAGGCCCACCCACGTTCGGCAGATAGCGACACCTGACATGACAAGGCGCGGGCCCTAGAAAGGCCCGCGCCTGGCGCGTTAGCGGGATGATCGCAGCCTAGAGCTCGATCGCCAGCTCCGGCTCCTCGGCAGGCTTCAACTCAATACCATCCTCACCCTCGTCGACGATGATGACATCGCCCAGACGGTATTTGCCTGCTAACAACGCATCCGAGATCGGTGTCTCGACCTCCTGCTGAATCAGGCGGCGCAGGGGACGAGCCCCGTACTCGTTGCTGTATCCGTGAATCGCCAGCCAGTCCTGCGCTTCATCGGTGAGGCGGATATCAAAGCCGTTCTCCAGGAGACGATCCCTTACCTTGTTGATCTCCAGCCCGACGATCTCACGGATGTCATCGTGGTTGAGCGCCCGGAAGACGACCACGGCGTCGACACGATTCAGGAACTCGGGTCGGAACAGCTTCCTCAACCGCCCCATCAGCTTCTGGCGCATCTCCTTGTAGCTCTGCCCCTCATTGGTCTCAACGGACTCCAGCGCAAAGCCCAACGATCCCTGGCGCAGAATATCATCGGCGCCGATATTGGAGGTCATGATCAGCAGCGTGTTACGGAAATCCACCTTGTGCCCACGGGCATCCGTCAACACGCCCTCCTCCATCATCTGCAACAGCATATTGAAGGTATCGGGATGGGCCTTTTCTATCTCATCAAAGACCACAATCGAGTAGGGCCGCCGGCGAATGGCCTCGGTCAACTGCCCCGCATCGTCGTACCCGACATAGCCGGGAGGGGCACCCACCAACCTGGCAACGGCGTGGCGTTCCATGAACTCGGACATGTCAATCTGGATCAGCGCATCTTCGGTGCCGAACATGAAGCGGGCCAGCGCCTTGGAGAGCTCGGTCTTGCCCACGCCGGTCGGCCCCAGGAAGATGAATGAACCGATGGGACGCCGCGGATCCTTCAGGCCCGCCCGCGCACGCCGCACCGCCTTTGCGATGGCCTCGATGGCCTCATCTTGCCCCACAATGTGGTGCCGCAGATCGCTCTCCATCTCCAGTAGACGGCGGGACTCCTCCTCGGCGAGCTGGGTCATCGGAATCCCGGTCCACATCGCAATGATCTCCGCGATGTCGTCCGGTCCGACGGTCAGCCCCTCGTCCTCCTCGGTCCGCATCTGCCGCAACATCTCCATGCGGCTCTCGAGGCTCCCCTCCTCCGTCTTAAGGTCCGCCAGCTCCTGTCGCTTACCGGCAACCTTGAACTGCGCCTGTTTAAGCCGTAGATCCTGAAGCTGTTCAAAGACCTCACGCAGCTGAATCGAGAGGGGCGACTTGTACATCTTCACCCGCGAGGCTGCCTCATCCATCACATCAATGGCCTTGTCAGGCAAGAAGCGCTCCGGGACGTAGCGTGAGGACAGCTGCGTCGCCGCCTGAAGCGCCTCATCGCTGATCAAGAGGTTGTGATGCTGCTCGTAAGCGTGTTTGATCCCGCGTAGGATCTCGATGGTCTGCTCCTGCGTAGGCTCATTCACCATCACAGGCTGGAATCGCCGTTCCAACGCGGCATCCGATTCAATGTGCTTGCGATACTCATCGAGCGTGGTCGCCCCGATGCACTGTAACTCGCCCCGCGCCAACGCCGGTTTGAGGATATTTGCCGCGTCGATCGAGCTACCGGCGGAACCGGCGCCCACCAACATGTGGACCTCATCTATAAAGACAATCGTGTTGCTGTCCTTCAACTCGACGAGGACCTTCTTGAGCCGCTCCTCGAACTGCCCCCGGTACATCGTACCCGCGACCAGGCTGCCGACGTCGAGCTGCACCAACCGCTTGCCCAAGATCGGTCCGGGCACACCGCCGGAGACGATACGCTGCGCCAGTCCCTCCACGATCGCTGTCTTGCCCACACCGGGCTCACCGATCAGAGCAGGGTTGTTCTTGGTCCGGCGCGCGAGGACTTGAATCACGCGCTCGATCTCTTCCTGCCGTCCGATGACCGGATCCAGGCGATTTTCGACCGCCATCTCCGTCAGGTCGACCGCAACCTGCTCCAAGAGCGTGTCCGATGATCCGGACCGAGGCTCCGATCTCGTTCCCCCACCTGAGCGCCGTTGAGGCGTCGTTGCCGTCTTCGGACGCATCGGCATAAACCGCTCGATCCGTCTGCGGATCGTCTCGGCAGAGAGTCCTGCCTGCGTGAGCACGGCGATGATCACACCCTCGTGCTGTCGCAACAGGGCCAACAACAGATGCTGAGTATCCACGACCGCGCTGCTGTGTCGCTTGGCTTCCTCCAGGGACATCTGCAGTAGCATTTCGGTCGAATGACGCAGCTCCGGCTCAGGATCGGTCAACGGCTTGGCGCTCGACAGTCGCGCTACCGTCTGCAAGGCCTGCTGCGGTCGCAACCCCATATCTCTCAGCACACGCCCGGCGATCCCCTCGCCTTCCAACATCAGCCCCAGCAGGATATGCTCAGGGCCGATGGTCGCATGATGCATCCGTTTCGCCTCAATTTGGGCGAAGCGCAGCACCTCTTGTGCTGATGGTGTGAACCTCTCTAGCGGATCAGCCATTTACCCATCCTCATCTATCCCACATCACTCTCGCCCCAACCCGGGGCGGTCCGACCCGTACCACGTCATCGCGTGCAGTCCAACCGTCCACGACGATCGTCGATGGCGACTTTCTAGGTCCCCTGATCTCATTATAGCATAAATCAAGGGTCGAAGTAGGGTCAGGAAAATAACACGTGGGCACAGGACCAAGATCCCGTGCCCACGTACTTTGTGATGTGCGCCCCAATCATCAGGGGCGATCAAACGACGGTCGAATTACCTCGCCGACTGCAGAATCACGCCGACGAACTCCTCCCACTCGTCCTCAAAGAGATGAATGGTCACCGTCTCAAACTCGAGATGGTAGATCATCTCGTCCGACTCGGCTTCGTGAGAGACCCACACCGTGTAGTTCTCAGACTCACCCAGCGTCTTGACGTCAGGCTTCTTGTTCATCCTTCCTCCTTATGCGCTGTTGTTGGTTATCAGGGGTTAATTGCGACGTCGCGAACGACCGCCGCCGCCCCGTCGCCCACCTGATGGCGGAGAGTCCTGAGCTTGAGCCTCCTCAAGAGACCAGCCCTCAAGGACGGCCTGACGCGAGAGGCGCACCTTACCGTCCGCGACACCCGTGACCATCACCAGGATCTCATCGCCCACATTCACCACATCGGTGACCTTCTCAACCCGCGAGTCGGAGAGCTGTGAGATGTGAACCAACCCATCAACGCCGGGGAGGATCTCGGCGAAGGCGCCGAAATCGGCGACCCGCACGACCTTGCCTGTATAGACCTTACCCAGCTCCGGCGACTGCATCATCGAATCAACATAGGCCAACGCGCGCTGCGCACCGTCACCGGCAGCCGCGGCGATGAAGACCGTACCATCCTCCTCCACGTCGATCTTGACCTCGTACTCGCTCTGCAGCGCGCGGATGGTCTTGCCACCCGGGCCGATCAGCGTGCCGATCTTCTCGGGATCGATGTGCGTGGTCAGCATCTTCGGCGCATGGTCCGAGAGCGACGTGCGAGGTTCAGAAATCGCGGACTCGATCACGTTGATGATCTCCTCGCGAGCGACGCGTGCCTGTTCCAGTGCCTCAGTGAGGATCGCCCGGCTCACGCCCTTGATCTTGATATCCATCTGCAGCGCCGTGATCCCCTCGCGCGTCCCCGTCACTTTGAAATCCATATCGCCGAGGTGATCCTCCACGCCCTGGATATCGGTGAGCACGCGGTAGCGCTGTCCATCGGAGACCAGGCCCATCGCGATACCACCAACGGCAGCCGTGATAGGTACACCCGCATCCATCAAAGCCAGCGTGCTGGCGCAGGTGGAGGCCATGGAGGTGCTTCCGTTGGAGGACATCACCTCACTCACCACACGCACGGTGTACGGGAAGGCCTCTTTCGACGGCAGCACCGGTTCGATTGC
Source organism: Anaerolineae bacterium (assembly GCA_040774145.1). GTDB lineage: Bacteria > Chloroflexota > Anaerolineae > B4-G1 > SLSP01 > PWVB01. The sequence goes on along the minus strand of JAXGUU010000049.1, from coordinate 2,607 downwards.
CCGCTCTGCCAACGCACCGTGGCCGATCTCGCGGCGCCGCGGGCCGCGGAGGGGCCAGGTCTCGCCCGTGGAGAAGGGCGGGAAGTTGTAGTGATGGATGTAGCGCTTGATGTCCTCCGGGAAGAGGTCATCCAGCTCCTGGCGCTCGCCGGGCATACCCAGCGTCGCTAAGCTCATCACCTGGGTCTCCCCACGTGTGAAGAGTCCCGAGCCGTGAGGTCGGGGGACGAGGCGGACCTCCGCGTCCAACGCACGTAGGGTGCGCGGATCGCGACCATCCGGTCGGATCCCTTGATCCAGGATGCGCTCACGTACGATCTCCTTGAGAAGATCGTTGAAAGCATCGCGGATCAAACGTGATGACCAGCCGTTGGCCTCGGCCTCATCGGCCAAAGCCACCTTGAGTTCGTCCTCAAGTGTGCTCAACGCATCGATACGCTCGCCCTTCATCTCGGTCGTCTCGACCAGATGGCGCAGCCGATCCATCATCAGATCGTGCACGCGAGCCGTCAGCGCCTCCGGCGTCTCAAAGCGCGGGTAATCGAGCGTCTTGGGCTTTCCGACCTCGCGCTGCATCTCGTGCTGCATCCTGATCGCATCCTGGATCGAGCGGTGTGCCAACTCCATCGCGTCGAGCATCAGTTCCTCGGAGATGATGTTGGCCCCGGCTTCGACCATCAGGATGGCATCCTCTGAACCCGCGACCACCAGGTCGAGGGCACTCTCCTCCATCTGCGCGATGTTCGGGTCGACCACCAGTTCATCGTTGATATAACCGATGCGCACTGCGGCGACAGGGCCGTCAAACGGGGCATTGGAGATGGTCAGCGCGGTAGACGCTGCGATGAGGCCCAGAGTATCGGCGTGCTCCAGCTCACCCTGGGACAGAGGCTGCACGATCACCTGCACATCGTTGCGCATATCCTTGGGGAAGAGCGGACGTACGGCCCGATCGATCAAACGGCTCGTCAGGATGGCCTTCTCCGAGGGGCGTCCCTCGCGGCGGAAGAACGAGCCCGGAATGCGCCCGGCGGCGTAGAGCCGCTCCTCGAAATCCACCGTCAACGGGAAGAAGTCAATGCCCTCGCGAGGCGACCGAGCCATCGTCGCCGTCGCCAAGAGGACCGTATCACCGGATTGCGCGATGACGGCGCCGCCGGCGAGGCGGGCGATCTTGCCCGTCTTCATCGTGATCGTCTGATCACCCAGTACAAACTCAAACACGCGTTCTTCTAGCATAGTTACCTCCTCATAATCGACAGACCCGAGGTGGGTAGAAGGCTAGAAACTGGGAACTGCTGTACACTGCACAGTGCACCCCACTTCCCAATTCCCACCCTCTACCAAGCCCGTTCAGTCGAATCTCAATGAGCCACGATCCGTGGCATGTTACCCGATCAGGTCGGGTCAAGAAAGCAACAAGCGAGTAGAGGGGAACGCCCCCCCTCTACTCGCTTGTCACTGAACACCCAAATGTCCAATCCGAATACCGGTCTACCTGCGCAACCCGAGACGTCGAATGAGATCCCGATAGCGCTGCGGGTCCTTCTTCTGCAGGTAGGCTAGATGCCGTCGCCGCTGTCCGACGAGCTTCAGCAAACCCCGTCGCGAGTGCGTATCGTGCTTGTGCACCTTGAGGTGCTCCGTCAGATCCGCAATGCGATGCGTCAGCAGCGCAACCTGGACCTCCGACGAGCCCGTATCATCCGGCGACAACGCATATTCCTTGATGATCTCTGCTTTTGCTTCTTTAGATATCACGACTTCCTACTCCTTATAGGGAACCGATCGACCGTATTTCACGAGTCGGCCAGTGGTCAACTTCAGCGGGAAGTATACCACGGACGTCGTTTTTGACAACTACAAGCGCCCACGCGCGTTTAGGGGTGTGCACACTTAGGTTATAATGGAGAGGCATAGGATCGGTCAAGAGATGAGGACAGTCACGAAAGGTTGCTATGACAGAGGCGATCACGCTCGAATTGGATGCAATGGCACACGGCGGCGAGGCAATCGGGCGTCACGAAGGGCGCGCCATCTTTGTCCCCTACGCGATACCCGGAGAGCAGGTACGGGTGGAGCTGATTGAAGACCGTGGTCGCTATGCCCGTGCGCGACTGGTCGAGATCTTGCGCCCCTCGCCCATCAGGGTGGAGCCCCCCTGTCCTTTCTTTGGACAGGACAAGTGCGGTGGATGCCAATGGCAGCACATCGACACAAGTGTACAGCCGCGGATGAAGGGCCTGGTCACCCTGGACCAACTGGAGCGCGTCGGCAAGTTCACCGCGCCGCCCGTTTTCGAGCCCATCCCCGACAGCCTGGGCTGGGAATACCGTAACCACGCCCTCTTTCGCGTCAATGCTGAGGGCCGCCTGGGCTTCCTCTCATCTCGCAGCCATGACGTCTATCCGATCGATGACTGCCTGATCATCCATCCCCTGCTCGGCACCCTCCTCAAGTCACTCGACATGACCTACCCGGAACTCGAATGGCTCGAGATGCGCGCAGGGACCGCCACAGGCGACCTGATGTTGCTCATCCAGGCCAAGGAGGAGGAATCCCCGTCGCTTGAGGTCGACTTTCCGCTCTCCATCGTACAGATTCGCC
>JAXGUU010000048.1:0-16007 GCA_040774145.1 Anaerolineae bacterium | reverse complement strand
GTGAATCCCGAGCGCTGCTTGACCTCAGGCGCGGCGACTCCCGGTGCCCCGAGCTGGGGCAGGATGAGACGGCGGTGTTTGACCACGTGTCGGAGTCGCGTCGCGTCGATCCGATGGACCAGTTCGTCCGTCCCGAAGGTGCCCTTGCCGGCAGCGCACCAGACGTTGATGCCCAAGGTGTCGAGGACCAGGATGTAGCCATCGATGCCGTCCAGGGCTGAACGGAGTGCGTCGAAGCTGAGCGTGTAGTTGGCCGTCACAAAGACCGGCGAGTCCGGCGTCGGATGTCCCAGGGCGTAGAGGCCCGGGCTGACGCGATGATGATTGCGTCGGTAGCCCCACCGTGCCGAGACGTGGTCCCAGCGGTCGCCCAGGGTCAGACGACTGGTGGTGGAGCGAATGGTGGGAGATGCATCTGCGTGATGCACCGTATCGGGCGGGGTGTGACAGCAGGCTGCCATGTTCATAGAGAAGTCCTTTTTGTGGTGTCGGTCGTAACGTACCTAGAAATTGCCCTCAACCTGAGCCCGTAGCCAGGACAGGCTCTCAGCGTTCAGGCAGTAGCATCGCGCGGGCCCGTCGATCCTCCCGATCACCAATCCCGCTTCCCGCAGCACTTTCAGGTGCTGCGAGACCGTAGCTTGGGCAATCGGCAGCACGTCGACGAGTTCCCCGGTGATACAGCCGGGATGCGTGAGCAGGTATTTGAGGATCTCGAAGCGCAACGGATTCCCGAGCGCCTTGAACATGCCAACGAGCCGCTCTTGGTCCGCACCCTCAATCGCCAAGGTGCAGCAAGGCTCCGACGAAGGAGGACAGCACGGTGTGGTTGACATCGTCTATAGCCCTTTCTATCGTAATTATACGATGAATTATATACCAAGCATTCGGCGTGTCAAGCTTTCTGGGGCGGTGCATTGACGGGATCGTCACCCACACTAGAATGTGCATTCCATCATGAATGTAACTCGTGGCTCAAGGAGGACCTATGCTCAGCGATGGTATGACGTCCGCGCGTCTGAAGGAGCTGTTGATCCCCCGGTCCGACTGGCACCCCTATCCGACCGTTGACGAACGCGATGCCTGGGAGGTGCTGCCGCAGCATGTCCGGACAGACTACCTGGGGCGCGGCGAGGCTGCCCTGGGCACCGAGTGGCCGACCCTGCCGGCGACGCTCTTTCTGGAGTTCCAGCGGGAGGGCAATCGCGATCGATATGAGCACGTCAACCACCTGCGGCGCCTTGCCCTGCGCGACCTGGTACTCGCGGAGGCGCTCGAGGGGCAGGGTCGCTTTCTCGACGATATCGTCAACGGCATCTGGACGACGTGCGAGGAGACCTATTGGGGGTACCCCGCTCACGTGGACGTCCAGCGGGCCGGGGTTGGGCTGCCCGATGTGGAGGAGCCGACGGTGGATCTCTTCGCGGCGGAGACGGTGGCACAGCTCGGCTGGACGCTCTATCTGCTGGGCGAGCGGCTGGATACGGTGTCGCCCCTGGTGCGGCGCCGTGTGGTGGTCGAGGCCCAGCGCCGCGTGCTGGATCCGTGCCTAGCGCGCGACGACTTCTGGTGGATGGGGTTTGATCCGGGAAGCCACGGGGTGAACAACTGGAACCCATGGGTGAACTCCAACTGGCTGACCGCGGTCCTGCTGCTCGAGGAAGATGAGGGGCGGCGGGCAGCCGCCTTGGCCAAGATCCTGCGCAGCCTCGACATCTTCGTGGGCACCTATGCCGAGTCGGGTGGGTGCGACGAGGGCCCGGGGTACTGGGGGCGGGCAGCTGCCTCGCTCTTTGACTGCCTGGATCTGCTGCACAGCGCGACGGCTGGGGGCATGGATGTCTACGATCAACCCAAAATCCGCAACATGGGCGCCTTTATCTACCGGACGCACATCCACGACGACTACTTCGTGAACTTCGCCGATGCCTCGGCAGTGACCCATCCCACGGGATCGTTGGTCACCCGCTATGGACGGGCGGTGGGTGATGCTGAGATGGCCTCGTTCGGTGCGTGGCTGATCAGCGATTCGGACGATCGCGGACTCGTTGAGGGAAGTTTGGGGCGTATCCTGCCCGCGCTCTTCGACATGCCCGATCCGTTGGAGGTGGCGCCGGCGCAGCCGCTGCCGCGCGACGCCTGGTTCGATGGTATCCAGGTGATGGTAGCCCGCGATGTTGCGGGGACGGCGGAGGGGCTCTTCGTCGCCGCCAAGGCGGGGCACAACGCCGAGAGCCACAACCACAATGATGTGGGCAACGTGATCGTCTACAGCGACGGCAAGCCGGTGATCGTCGATGCCGGAGTGGAGATCTACCGGCGGCAGACCTTCAGCCCGCAACGATATGAGATCTGGACGATGCAATCGGCGTACCATACGCTGCTGCCGACGCTTGGTGAGCGCATACAGCAGGCGCCCGGTCGTGCGTTCGCCGCCCGCGATGTGGCCTACGAAGCGGACGAGCGGACGGCGCGGCTGTCGCTCGATTTCGCCGGTGCATACCCGGCAGAGGCGGGAGTCGGGCGGTGGCAGCGTACCGTGACGCTCGTGCGGGGTGAGGAGCTGGTGGTTGAGGACGTCTTCGAGCTGCGGACGACGCCTCCCTCCGTGGAGTTGGGGCTGCTTACACCCTGTGACGTCGACCTGGCGTCAGGTTCGGTGACCTTCAGATCGACAGCCTTCGGTCGGCAGGGCAGCCGGATGACCGGTGCTGCCGTCCTGACCTACGAATCAGAGGTCTTTGAGGCGACCCTGGAGCGGATCTCGATTGGCGACGCGCGGCTGGGTGGCGTGTGGGGCGACCATCTCTATCGCGTCTGCTTCGTCGCGACATCGCCGCCGCGGATGGGGACGTGGATCTGGCGGGTGACGGCTCTGCCGGGTGAGCGGGCTTGAGGGGTCGCCGGCTCTACGCAGCGTCCTCGCGATCGCAGCAAGGAACCGGCTCACCGTCGGGATCGGTCAGCGCGCAGGAGCCCAGGTGGCCATGGATCGCGGTTGCCATCTCGAGGAGCGTGTAGACCTCGGGTCGTGCCATACGATAGAAGACGTTCCAGCCGTCTTTGCGGTAGCAGACCAGCCCGGCTTCGCGCAACACGGTGAGCTGCTGGGAGACGTAGGCCTGGCGGAGCTTGAGCGCTTGTTCGAGCTCGCAGACGCAGTGCTCGCCATCGCGCAACGCTTCGAGGATCGCCAAGCGCTTGGGGTGGGCCAACGCCTTGAAGAGAGGCGCCAAGTCAGAGGGCTCGACCGTGAGATCCAGCTCCGTCATCTGCTCCAGGAGATCGGTCACTTGTCGTGCCCTTCGCCTAACGAGAAGCCGAACGGGTCGGTGGCGAGCAGGGCCTCGGGCAGCGTCTCGACGTAGGCGCGGATCTCGTCGCGTACGCGGCGGTAGTGTGCCATCGCCACCTCCTCGGTCGGCGCGTCCTCGGCCAGCTTGGGGGGGTCGTCAAAGCCGTGGTGTACCACCTTCGCCTTGCCGGGGAAGACCGGGCAGTGCTCGTGAGCGTGACTACACACGGTCACGACGTAGTCGAAGGGGATGTGCATCAGGTCGTGCACGTTCTTGCTCGTATGGTCGGAGATGTCGACACCTACCTCGGCCATAGCCCGGATAGCTCGGGGATCGACACGCTTCGTCTCGATGCCGGCGGACCAGACGTCGATGACATCGTTCTTGAGGTGGCGTGTCCATCCCTCAGCCATCTGGCTCCGGCAGGAGTTACCGGTACACAGAAAGAGGACCTTCAGCTTGTCCGACATACCCACCTCCGCTTTCCCTCAAGGTGCCCACGGTAAGTATTCACATTTGCGAATCATTTTACCCTATCGCTTGGCTGAGACAAGGTTGGGATGTGTCAGGGCGATTGCATATCAGCGTGGGCAACCGGAGCGGCGTGGCCTTGCCAGGGGGGATGAGCTGCCTATGATGGAGAGAGTGCTGCCGGCGGAGGGGGTGTAGCGTGTGCCGTGAGATGACCGATAGCTATGGAGCGTGCAACGATGCATATTGATCTGAGCGATCTGTGGCGGTTTCAGCCCGACCCTGCGGGAACGGGTGAGGCGCGTGGGTATTTCACACCCGCGTATGATCACCGGCTGTGGCGCGAGGTGCGCGTCCCGGCGGATTTCGAGTCGTGCGATCCGGCACTGGATACCTACGAAGGGGCCGGCTGGTACCGGCGCTGGGTGACCCTCCCCGCGGCGTGGCGCGGACGGCGCGTCGTGCTGCGGTGCGAGGGGATGAACGCGCACGCCACGGTGTGGGTCAACGGGAACAAGGTGGGTACCTACGGAGAGCCCTTCCTGCCCTTCGCCTTCGAGGTGCAGGACGCACTCACGTATGGCACGGAATCCTTGATCGTCGTCCGCGTCGACAACGAACGTCGCCTCGGCGAGGTGCCGGGTAGACAGCGCGGCTGGCGCAACTACGGAGGCCTCCTGCGGGAAGTGTCGCTTGAGGCCACCGATCCCTGCCACCTGGAAGAGGTCCGGACGACGGCTGTGCCGAGTCGCCATGGGGGCGTCCTGACGCTCTCGGCTGCCGTCGTCAACGGTCGGGATCGCGGCGTGCCGGCGCGGCTGCACGCGGCTGTGAGCGATGCCGATGGTCAGGTCCTGGCCCGATGGGAGGGTGAGCGGCAGCTGATCGCGGTAGGCGAGCGCGTCGAGTTGGCCCTCGAGGGTCTGGTGCCGGAGATTCGGGCGTGGTCGCCCGATGATCCTGCCCTCGTCACGGTTGAGATCGCGGTGTCCGTCGGTGACGAGGTGGTCGACACGCGCAGCCTACGCGTGGGCTTTCGCACGGTTGAGGCGCGCGAGGGCCGGCTGCTGCTGAACGGGGAGCCGGTCTTCCTCACGGGGTTCAACCGCCACGAGGACGCCCCGGAGCACCACATGTGCACCGACCTGGCGACGGCGCGCCGGGATCTCGAGGCGATGAAGGCCGCGGGCGCGAACTTCGTGCGACTCTGCCACTACCCGCATCATCCCGGTGAGCTGGATCTCTGCGATGAACTGGGGCTGCTGGTGATGGATGAGATTCCCCTCTATTGGTGGAACGGGCTGGAGGAGGGCGAGGTCGCGGCGGCGGCGAAGCTGGAGGCCGCTAAGCGACAGCTCACGGCTCTGATCCGGCGCGACCGCAACCACCCGTCCGTCATCTTCTGGTCGGTGAGCAACGAGACCCACGAGGAACGCCCCGAGGTCGTCGCGGGCAACACGTCGCTCGTGGAGCTCGCCCGGGCGCTCGATGCGACGCGCCTGGCGGTGCACGTCAGCGATCACTGGCGTGAGCATCCGAGCTTCGAGGCTGATGACGTGGTCTGCGTCAACGGCTATCCGAGCATCGGCCCGCTCGCCGCCGATGTCGAGCCCGACGCCGGCTACGATCTGGCGCAATCGACGGCGTTCTGGCGCGAGGAGCTGGCGGTGTTGCACGCCAGATATCCGGGTAAGCCGATCCTGGTGACGGAGTTCGGCTATACCTCCCTCTATGGGGTGAGCGACAACGCGTTTGGGGGCGATCTGCATGCGGAGGTCCTCGAGGCGGAGTTGGCGGGCATGGACGCGCTCTACGTCTGCGGGGCCACGATCTGGTGTTGGGCCGACCACGCGTGGCCCCCCGCTACGTTTGCCTTCTGTGGCCATCTGGCCATCAGTCCCTACGGGGTACTGACGCGGGACCGGCGACGCAAGCCGGCGTATGAGCGTGCGGGTGCGCTCTTCCGTGCGCGTCACGGAACCGTTAAGCCGGAGCGGTCGGGCCCGCACGGCGCCACGCCGTCAGGACGTGAGGTTTATATGGTTCGGCGCCATATGGACGATATCCCGCAGCGGTCCTTCCCCGCGGGGTTTCGCGCACGACCGATGCGCCCGGATGATGGCGGGCTGTGGGCCGATATCTGGCGCGATGCCGATGACTACGGACCCATTCCGCCGGAGCTCTTTCACGAGGCGTTCGGCGATGACCCCGCAGCGCTGCGGTGGCGCGGCTTCATCATCGAGGACGAACGGGAGCTCGCGGTGGCGACGATTACGGCTTGGTACGATCGTACGTACCAGGGGGAGGAGTACGGACAGATCCACTGGGTGGCGGTCCGGCGGGCCTATTGGGGTCGTGGCCTCGGTAAGGCGATGATGACGCACACCCTTAACGCGATGGCGCAGTGGCATGAGCGGGCCTATCTGGGCACCCAGACCAGGCGGTTGGCGGCGATCAAGGTCTACCTGGACTTTGGCTTTGTGCCGGACCTGCGTCACGAGGGCGCGCGTGAGGCGTGGTGTGAGGTCAGAGCGCGGTTGGCGCACCCGGTGCTCGCCGCGCTGGAGCTTGACGCGTAGATAGTAGGGTAGAGGAGTGGTGATGCCGAAACCGAACATCGTCTTCATAATGGCCGATCAACTTGCTGCAGCCATGCTCAACTGCTATGGCGGCGGGGTAGATTCGACACCGACGCTCGACCGTCTGGCAAGCGTCGGCGCGCGCTTTGACCGGTGCTATGCCACGCACCCGGTCTGCGCGCCGAACCGCGCTACCCTCCTCACCGGGCGCTCGGCGTGCGTCCACGGGATCATCACCAACAATTTCACGCTGGCGACGGACAACACCACCTACGCGCACGTGCTGCAGGCGCACGGCTACCGAACCGGCGGCTTCGGCAAGTTTCACCAGACGCCGATGCATACGCCGCCGCCTGAGAGCCTCGGCTATCTGGGTTTCGACGAATCGGCTGTGACCGAGGATCCCAAGTGGCCCTGGCTGGACTGGGTGGCGCGGGAGCATCCCGAACACTATGCGGCGGCGCTGGCGATGTGCTGGGACTGGCCGAACTGTCCATCGGACCCGCGCATCGCGGAGCGGGCTGAGGCGCGGCGTACCCACCTGCAGCCGCTGGTTGAGGGCGAGCCCTGGCCTCTGATGCATCCCTCGCCCCTTCCGCCCGAGATCCATGACACTACGTATATCACCGAGCTGGGGCTGGACTTTATGCGACGCCATCTGGAAGCGCACGCGGAGCGCCCCTTCTTCTGCCACATCTCGTACGTTGATCCGCACGATCCCTACGACCCGCCCGAGCCCTACGCGAGCATGTTCGATCCCGACGCGATGCCCGAGCCGCTGCCCGCCGAATGGCTGGACGGCGACTATCCGACGCTGGAGAGGGCGCATCGGGAGTTTCCCGGCTTTCACGAAGTCTACGACCGCCCGGAGGTGATGCGCCGGTTACGGGCACTCTACCACGGCTCGCTGCGCTACATCGACGATCAGATTGCCCGTATCGTCGCTTTTCTCGAAGAGCGCGGGCTCTGGGATCGCACGATCCTGGTCTTCACCACCGACCACGGCGACATGCTGGGCGACCACGCCCTGATCACCAAGGGCGTCAAGCCCTACGATACGGGCATCCGCGTACCGCTGATCGTGGCCGGTGCGGACGTCGCAGCAAAGACCACCGATCGGCTCACGTGCACGCTCGACTTCTACCCCACCCTCTGCGATTGGGCCGGCGTGCTCAAGGGGGCCCGCCCGCCGCTGGAGGGACGCTCGTTCGTACCCGTCACGGCGGGGCGACCGGACCCCGAGCCGTGGCCCGAGGTCCTGGTCAGCCACGGTGGGGTACAGACCGTGATCAGCGATGACGGCTGGCGGTTGACCCGCTTCCCGGAGGATGATAGAGGACAACTCTTCAACCTGACCGAGGATCCCGGTGAGCAGCACGATCTCTACGACGATCCCGCGTACGCTGAGGTGCGCGGGCGGCTGCTGGAGCAGCTTGTCCGCGCGCTGGGGCGCCCCGGTAATGTGCCGCATTACCGCAACATGCCGGTGGTCGGCGGTGTGAAGCGCATTCCGGTGGGGGGGAGGCTAGAGGGCGAGGTACCGGTTTACTGAGGGTGGGTTCCCTATCCACAAACCCCTATCACAATATCCTACGCTGGAGGAACGATGGTCAAGATTACCTTTATGGGCGCCGGCAGTACCGTCTTTGCCAAGAACGTGCTCGGCGACAGTATGCTCAGCGAACCCCTGTGCGATGCGCATATCGCGCTCTACGACATCGACGGCGACCGCCTGCGCGAATCGAAGTTGATGCTCGACGTCCTCAACCGCAACATCAATGCGGGCCGTGCCAAGATCACGGCGCATCTGGGCATCCCGGAGCGCAAGACGGCGCTAGAGGGCGCAGACTATGTCGTCAACGCGATCCAGGTGGGCGGCTACGAGCCCGCCACCGTGATCGACTTCGAGGTGCCCAAGCGCTTCGGGCTGGAGCAGACGATCGGCGACACGCTGGGCATCGGTGGGATCTTCCGCGGGCTGCGCACGATCCCGGTCTGCCTTGATTTCGCGCGCGATATGGAGGCGGTCTGTCCCGACGCCTGGTTCCTCAACTATGTCAACCCGATGGCGATGATCACGGGCGCGATGCTGCGTGGATCCTCGATCAAGACGGTGGGCCTCTGCCACTCGGTGCAGGCATGTGCCCATCACCTGCTCGGGCACCTGGGTATGCTCGAGGAGGTCGAGGCGCTGCAGTGGAAGATCGCGGGGATCAACCATCAGGGGTGGCTGCTGGAGATCACTGACGGGGGCAAGGACCTCTACCCGGAGATCAAGCGGCGCGCCAAGATGCTCAACGAGGCTGCGCTGAACGGCACCGGCGAGAAGCACTGGGACATGGTCCGCTTCGCGCTCATGGACACCTTCGGCTACTATGTCACCGAATCATCCGAGCACAGCGCGGAGTATATGCCCTACTGGATCAAGCGGTTGGCGCCGGAGCTGGTCGAGCAGTACAACATCCCGCTGGACGAGTACCCGCGCCGCTGCATCCGCCAGATTGCCGACTGGCAAGAGCGCAGCAAGGAGCTGGTGGAGAACCCGGATCTCACCCACAGCCGCACCCACGAGTACGGCTCCTATATCATGGAGGCGATGGAGACCGATGTGCCCTTCCGCATCGGCGGCAACGTGATGAACACGGGGCTGATCACCAACCTGCCGTCGAAGGCGGTCGTCGAGGTGGCCTGTCTGGTGGATCGCAACGGCGTGCAGGGCACCTACGTGGGCGACCTGCCCGAGCAGCTGGCGGCGCTCAACCGTACCAACATCAACGTGCAGCTTCTGACGATCGAGGCAGCCTTCACCGGCAAGCGCGATACGGTCTACCACGCAGCGATGCTCGACCCGCACACGAGCTCGGAGCTGACGCTTGATCGGATTCGGGCGCTCTGCGACGCGCTGATCGAGGCACACGGGATGGAGGGGATGTTTTCGTAACGAGTGATTCGGAGGGTGGTAGTCCCTTCGCAAGGTGCCCGGACCTTGCGAAGGGTGGACGACAGCACCCGTGCGCTGTGACACGCCCGCAGTATGTCCGGTGAGGCTGGCTGGGCAGGTCTAGCGGAACAGGCCCGGGGATTCTAGCCCCTGCTGGTGCCACCCAGCATCGACCGTGCCAGCGTCGCCGCCGTCTGGTCAGGTGTTTCCTCGGAGTTGTCGTAGAAGAAACCCTGGATACGGTCGGGTGCATTGAGGTAGTCCTCATGGAACTTGAGCACCCAGTGCTCCGGGGTAGTCTTGGGCCAGCAGATGCGCGTCTCGTTGCGCGCCAAGAGGACCTGAGTTTGGGGCATGAGGATGACGATGCGGTGGGCGACGCGGCGTTCTGTCAGCGAGGCCTGGTAGTGCGGGATGAGGCTCGGCGGTACGATGTGCGCCAGGGCGACGGGTTTGCCCAGCGTCGCCAAGCCGTGGGTCATGGTGAGGAGATAGGGGTGGAGCTCGTCGGCGTCCACGGGGCGGTGTTCCTCAGCCTTGCGGTCCTCGCGCACCCAGTCGCCGTCGATCTGTACGAAGCCATGGTGCTTCGAGAGCAGATAGGACAGGGTGGTCTTACCGCCGGCGCATGATCCGGTGATCACGAGCGCCGGCGCCGAGGGCTCTGCACCGCAGCCGTCAGGATGGAAAGTGACGCGACTGCCACAGGCGAGGCAGCGTGGGTCGAAGCGCCGCGAGTGGGCGTTGAAGAGGCCACCGCGGTACAGGTTGATCTCGGGACCGCTGCGGTCTCCGCACGTCGGGCAGTGCCATCCGGTCGCCATCTTCGCGGTTCACCTCTATGGAGAGTCTAGCTCACTTGAGCAACTCAGCCAGTCTAGGTCCATCTACGGGCCCGGGAGCCGGGGACCTCGTTGGGTTATGGTGCCGTGGTCTCTGAGATCCTATCCGATCCGGTGGCGTCTGGTGTTGGTGCTCCTCGTATGGCTGCAGGCATAACCTGGTGTACAATGCCCCGAGGGTGATGGGCGTGCTCGATACTACGGAGGGGTCCTATGATCTTGGAGACTGAGCGCCTGTTGGTTCGCACTTTCGCGTCCGGTGACTGGCGGGATCTCCGCGAGTATGTCACGCTGCCGGAGGTGACCAAGTATGATTACGAATACCCGAGCTCCGACGAGGAGCTGCAGGGCGTTGTGGACTACTTCGTGGAGACGCCTGGGTATTGGGCGGTTTGCCTGAAGACGACAGGCAAGCTGATCGGGCACGTGACCTGCACCCGCAAACAGCCTGAGGCGCTGCGCACGTGGGAGCTTGGGTACATCTTCAACCCGGCCTTCTACGGCCAGGGCTACGCAACGGAGGCCTGTCGCCGGGTGCTGCAGTATGCCTTCGAGGAACTCGGTGCCCATCGGGTTGAGGCTGCTTGCGATCCACGGAACGCGCCGTCGTGGCGGCTGCTGGAGCGGCTGGGGATGCGGCGCGAGGCGCACCGGCTCAAGGCCGGATTCCTGCGCACGACGCCTGAAGGAGAGCCGATCTGGGTGGACAGCTATGAGTATGCGATGCTGGAGGAGGCGTGGAGGAAATAACCGGCGCACAGATTGTCGTGCCTTACGATGCGGCATGGCCCGCCGAGGCTGAGGCGTTGATAGCGGTGCTCAGGCCGGCCCTGGGCACGCTGGCTAAGGCGATCCACCACGTGGGCAGCACGGCGATCCCGGGGATGATCGCCAAGCCGGTGCTCGATATCGACGTCGAGCTTGCGTCCGAAGTCACTGTTGAGGCGGCGACGGAGGCCTTGGCGGTGCTTGGCTACACCTTCGCAGGCGACCAGGGGATCCCCGAGCGTTACGCCTACAAGCGCCCGGCACCGAATGTGCCCTTCTCGGCCGCGCGCGCTGTGTGGCCCGCGCACCATCTCTACGTCTGTCCCCATGGGTCGGCGGAGCTGGCGCGCCATCTGCGCTTCCGCGACCGGTTGCGGGAGAGTGCGGAGCTGCGGGAGGCGTATATCGCGCTGAAGCGCGAGGCGCTGCGGCGTGCGCAGGGCGTCCGCCAGGTCTACGTGGACGAGAAGGAGCGGCTTGGCGCAGGGTTCTTCACCAGGACGCTGGCGTGATTCGGCTCTATGAGCGTAGAGGGGAGGTACATACATGAGTGCGCCACAGACCGCTCACATGGAAGAGCGACAGCAGTACACGGTTACGGAGAAAGCTAATGAGGAGGCCAACAAGCTCTTCTACGATGTGTTCAAGCATCTCACGACGCTGAGCACCGGCGCGATCCTGATCCTGGCCTCGTTGCTGGAGACACTATTCGCAAGGCCCCAGGGGCGATTTCTGATCGTCGTAGCGCTGGTCAGCTTCATCGTGTCGATGGTCAGTGCCGTGCGCATGATGTTCTTCCAGGCGAGTGCTGTGATGGATCGGAGAAAGGACACAACCCGCGGTGAGATCGTGGGTTTTTTTGATCACCGTCGGCAGTTTCCTTCTTGGGATCGGCAGCTTTGTCGTCTTTGCCGTCGTGAGCTTGTACTCCTGAATCCGGCTAGTACCGAGGTGTGATGATGCAGTCGATTGTTGATGGCGTTTGGCCGACGATGGTCACGCCCTTTACCGAGGAAGGGCGGCTTGATGTTCACGCGCTTGAGGCTCAAGTGGCGTGGTATCTGGATCGGCACGTGGATGGGCTGTTTGCCGTCTGCCAATCCAGCGAGATGTTTTTCCTGTCTTTGCAGGAACGAGTTGCGTTGGCGCAGGCGGTCGTGGATCAGGTCGGTGGTCAGGTTGAGGTGATCGCATCGGGTCACGTCTCGGGCACCTTGGAGGTTCAGGTTGAGGAGGTTCAACGTGTTGCCGACACGGGTGTGGATGCTGTGGTCTTGGTCACCAATCGCTTCGCGCAGGAGGATGAGGGCGATGACGTATGGGTCGCGAACCTGGAACGCTTCCTGGATAGGGTGCCCGACACGATCGCGCTGGGCTTCTACGAGTGTCCCTATCCCTATAAGCGGCTGCTGACGCCCGAGACGCTCTCCTGGTGTGCGCGGTCGGGACGTTTCATCTTCCTGAAGGACACCTGTTGCGACCTCGGAGAGATCAGGGCGAAGCTGGCGGTGGCAGGCGACGTCAAGCTCTACAATGCCAACGCGGCGACGCTGCTGGGATCGCTCCAAGCGGGGGCTGCCGGCTATTCAGGCGTGATGGGCAACTTCCATCCACAGCTCTATGCGTGGCTTCACCACAACCGGCAGCGAGATCCTGAGGGCGCTGAACGGCTGCAGGCCTTCCTCGGTGTCAGTTCGGCGCTCGAGGCGCGTGCCTATCCGGTCTGTGCCAAGTACTACCTGCAGTTGGAGGGGCTGCCTCTGACCCTGACCACCCGTGCGCGACCGGCTACGGATCTGATCGACGCTTTCCGCTATGAGATGGCGCAACTGCGCGAACTCACGGCGGAATATGAGACGCTCTACCCGATCTAGGACGATGGCGTGGCCTCTCTTGCCGACATCCGAGGCTCGTCGAGATGCGGAAAGGTGACGGACATGCGAACCTACACACCGGCTGACTTTCTGAGGATCCGCGACTTCTTGGTCGAGACCTATGGGTATTTCCAGCGCTCATACAACTGGACGATCGAGCGCTGGAACTTCTCGATCTCGTTGGCACGGTCGATGCACGCGATCTCGCTCGACGATTGGGCGGCGCAGATCGGAATCTGGGAGGCTGACGGCGAGATCCAGGCTGTGGTCAACGCAGAAGGTGAGGATGACGGCGAGGCCTTCTTCCAGTTGCGGCACGAGCATCTGCCGGGAACGCTCTTGCAGGAGCTCTTTGGGTTCTGTGACGAGCGGATGGGCAAGACGGAGGCGGACCGACGTCGGATCCGGCTCTATCTGCCAAGCGGCGATGCGCGCCTGGAGGCGCCGGCGCAACAGCACGGCTATGCGCGCGAGTCGTGGAGCGATCACGACGGTGTGCTGGAGGTGACCGAGGCGCTTCCGGTTGCGTTGCCCGCGGGCTACACCTTCGCCGATGGCGATGCTGTGAGCGCCGAGGAGAAGGGCGATGCACACGCCAGGGCCTTCGGCTATGCTGACGACCCCATCTACCCCGGGCGTGCCGTCGAAGGGTTCCGGCTGATGGCCCAGACGCCCGACTATCGCGCCGATCTGTCGCTGTACGTGCGGGCGCCCGACGGCACCGTCGCGGCCTTTGCGACGATGTGGCACGACGCGCGCAACCGCATCGGTACCCTGGAGCCCGTCGGGACGTCCCCGGAGCACCGCAAGCTGGGCCTGGGGCGTGCCGCGATCCACGAGGCGATCAACCGCATCCGGGCGGAGGGGGCGACCCGCGTTCACGTGGGCTCCGATCAGCCCTTCTACCAGCGGTTGGGGTTTGTGGTCTGTGAGAAGTACTCGGTCTGGCAGAAGGAGATCGCGTGATGGTGCAGCCTCTAGCGGATGACTATGTGACGGTGTGCGCGTCGCCGGATCCGGAGCGTGTCTTCTGCTACAGCCCGGGCCTCGCGCGGCTGCCGAGCGGACGGCTGGTAGCGACGACCGACTGGGGTGGACCTGGGGTCGCGGATCTACCCGGGCCGAAGGGCGAGATCCCCGAATCGGCGGGGCTCTGGCAGGGCCGGATCTACACGTCCGATGACCGCGGCGCGATCTGGACTTTGCGTGCCTATTACCCCTTTATGCACGCACGGCCCTTTGTCGCCGGAGATGCGCTCTACGTCCTCGGGCACGCACGTGACCTGACCATCGTGCGTTCGGACGACGACGGTGAGACCTGGTCTGAGCCGTCGCGTCTGACGGAGGGCCAGTATTGGCATCAGGCGCCGTGCAACGTGCACTACGTCCACGGCTGTGTGTACCTGGTGATGGAGCGCCGCGTGACGGACGAGATCCGCGGATGGTACGTGGGGGAGTTGGCGCCGGTGCTGATGCGCGCGCCGATGACCGGCGACCTGACGCAGTGCAGCGCCTGGGCCTTCGCGTCGGAGCTGATCTTCCGTGACGTGATGCCGGGAGCACGGCGCGATCCTGAGATCGATTTCTTCGGCGTGCCTTTCTGGGATGCGCCCTATCCGGCGGGCAGTGTGGTGGCACCGGGACGCGCCTGCGCGCCCAGCGGCTGGCTGGAGACCAACGTCGTGCAGTTCGTTGACCCTGATCACCTGTGGACGGATCCGACGGGCAGGACTTTCCATCTATGGATGCGCGCCCATACGGGCGGAACGGGCTACGCCTGCGTAGCCAAGGTCGTGGAGAACGGCGATGTGCTCGGCACCGGGGAGATGACGACGATGCTGGAGTCAGCGCCCTCGGGCAAGAAGGTGCTCTACGTGCCCTGCCCCGGCGGTCAGATGAAGTTCCACGTGCTTTACGATGAGGTGACGCGCCGCTACTGGTTGCTGAGCACGCAGGCGACTGACAGTATGACGCGCCCGGACCGGTTGCCTCCAGGACGCTTCAACCTGCCGAACAACGAACGCCGGCGGTTGCAGCTCCATGTCTCGAAGAACATGATCGACTGGTGCTTTGCAGGCCTGGTTGCCGTTGGGCCAGTGGAGCATGCCTCACGGCACTATGCGAGCATGGTCATCGATGGCGATGATCTGCACATCCTGAGCCGGTCGGGCGACGAACGCGCCCGCAGCGCCCACGATGGTCATCTGATTACGTTTCACACGGTGCGTGGATTCCGTGATCTTCTATATGATTGAGGTGGCTTGGTGCTAGGCGACATATCCGTCCTCGAACTGATCCAACAGAGAATCTCGTGCCGGTCGTATGCCGACACGCCGATTGCTGCCGAGACACAGGCGCAGCTCGTCAGCTTCCTCCAGACTGAACGGGTGGGCCCGTTCGGCACGGAGGTGCGGACAGAGCTCATCGCCGCCACGCAGGATGATCAGGTGGCGCTGAAGGGGCTCGGGACCTACGGTTTTGTGCGTGGGGCGACCGGCTATATCGCCGGCGCGGTGGCTCCGGAGCCGCCGATGGCGATGGAGGATTTCGGCTATGTCATAGAGCGTGCGGTGCTCTACGCGACAGCTTTGGGGCTGGGGACGGTGTGGCTTGGGGGGACCTTCACCAAGAGCCGCTTCGCGGCGGCGATGGCCCTGCGTGAGGACGAGATCCTGCCGGCGGTCATCGCGACCGGCTATGCCGCCGCGCGACCGCGGGGCCTTGATGCGCTGATCCGGCGGGGTGCGGGTGCGCACCACCGTCTTGCGTGGGAGCAGCTCTTCTTCAGGGGCACCTTCGACGAACCGCTCATGCGTGCTGCCGCCGGTCCCTTTGCCACCGTACTTGAGATGGTGCGACGAGGACCCTCAGCCTCCAACAAACAGCCGTGGCGACTTCTGCGCGTGGGGGAGCAGTGGCACCTCTACCTCAGACGTACGCGGCGGTATGCGCCGCGTAATGCGATCGCAGGCGTTGCCGATATGCAGCGGATCGATATGGGCATCGCGATGTGCCACTTTGAGCTGACGGCTGAGGAGCTGGGGCTGACAGGACGCTGGGTGCGCGAGGATCCGGGGCTGTCGCGCCCCGACGACCTCACCAGCTACGTGGCGACGTGGGTGCCCCGCGCCGACAAATAGGCCATCACGGCGTCGGTGAAGCGAAGGAGATCATCACCCAGGAGATTGCCTACTCGTCGCGGCAGCCGCCCTTCCTCATCAAGAAGCCCATCCGGG
>JAXGUU010000047.1:0-16316 GCA_040774145.1 Anaerolineae bacterium | reverse complement strand
GTGGGGAAACAGCGCCAGATACGGTGTCCAGTGGTCGAGCAACTCGGTTTCGGTATCCCAACCGCGGCACTCACTAACCAGGGCAATCGTGATCAGCTCGCTATCGCTGCAGGCGGGCTGCGGTCCCGGACGTGCAAACTACGGGGCGATCTCCTGCCAAATGTCGTCGATGATCACGTAAGCGTACAAGCAGAAATCCTCAAACTTGTGTATCATACAGGTGTCCTCTTGTGAGTTGGCTGTTGGTCGACGCTAACACCGATACTCACGGGAGGACGTTTTGTCAATTCGATTCAACTAGCACAAGGCCCCACTAAGGCTAGTCGCCCTCGTTCTGTTCGTTCCCTCCGTTGATCTTGACGTTCACGTGCCTCTTCCCCCCGCCGAAGGCCATCGACGCCCCGAGCACGAAGCCGAAGTCGTAAGCACGCCCGACATTGCGGGTCTCATAGATGCCGACGCCCTCGTTGAAGAGGCTGACCAAGAAGGTGATGGGCATGATCATCCCGTGCCAGATACCGGCCCAGAAGCCTGCCGGCTCCGCATCGGGCTCGCGATACTTCGAGTTGGGTTCTGCTGCCGCGAATCTGTTGACCATCGGTGCCCTTCCTTTCCGTAGGGTGAAGCGTCCTGCCGCGTGGTCTTCTTTACCTGATCATAGGGTGTTTGGCTTGAGCCGGCAACGAAGCGGGATACCTCTTGCTCCTCTATCCCCTCACCCTATAATCAGGCCCGCAAGGCAAAAACCATAGGAGTAAACGATGAAGATCGCTTTGAGCCTGGGCAGCTCACTGAGAGAGATGCGCTTCGCCCGGCAGTTGGGGCTGAGCTACGTGGTCAGCCATCTGCCGGCGAATCCCAAGGGCTATCTTGAATTGGACGATCTGCGCGCGGCGCGGCAGCGCTTTGCCGACCACGATCTTTCCTTTGACGTGATCGAGAACCTGCCGACGCCCCACTACGACAAGGCGATGTTCGGCCTGCCGGGGCGCGATGAGCAGATCGAGCACGTCTGCACGACGATTCGCAATATGGGCGAGGCGGGCATCTCGGTCCTCCAGTATCAGTGGATGCTGCTCGGCGGGCTGCGCACCGAGTACTGTCCGGTCGGGCGGGGCGGCGCCCGCGTCTCGCGGTTCGACTGGGAGGTCGCTAAGCGCTCGCCCATCGCGGCCCTCGACTGGCGTCCCGGCCCCAACGGGCTGATCCACACGCCCGACGAGGAGCTCGATGCCGAGCAGGTGTGGGATAACCTGATCTACTTCCTGGAGCGCGTGGTGCCGGTGGCGGAGGAGGCGGGCGTGAAGGTGGCGGCCCACCCCGACGACGCGCCGATCCCCTCGTTCATGGGCGTGGCGCGTATCCTGAGCAGCCTGGAAGGGCTGCAGCGCCTCGTCGACGCGGTACCCAGTCCCTGCAACGGGATCGGTTTCTGCCAGGGAACGATCGCCAGCATGGCGGGCGTCGATATGATCGACGCGATCCACCGCTTCGGACGCCAGGGCAAGATCTTCTTCGCGCATTTCCGTAATCCCCGCGGCCAGGTGCCGGTCTTTGAGGAGGTCTTCCCCGACGAGGGGGATACCGATATGCTTGCCGCAGTGCGTGCCTATCGCGCGGTGGGCTTCGACGGCGTGATCCGTGTGGATCACGCGCCGGCGATGGTCGAGGACACGCACGGCGAGCGCACGTTCGGCTACCAGGTGGGCTACTTCAAGGGTCTGGTTGACGCGGTTGAGATCCTGGATGGTGAAGGGGGCGCCGGACAATGCATCTCGCACTGACGTTGAACCCGTTCGTGGATACGGACCTGCTCTACGCCCAGCAACTGGGCGTCAAATGGATCGTCGCCGACGTACCGGCATGGGACCGCGCGACGTTGGCAGCGGCCCACAACCGGGTGGCGAAGGCGGGGCTGCAGCCGGCGGGCCTGGCGAGCTTGCCGGCAGAGCTTGTCGCACAGGCGCTCGCGGTGCACCCTGAGGCTGGGGGCGCGGTGGAGCGCATCTGCCGGATCCTGGCCGATGCGGGTGAGGTGGGCATCCCGTGTGTTAGCTATCGCTGGGCCTCTGATGGCGTGCCGGACGCTACCGGTAAGGTGCAGGTACGAGGGGGAGCCACGAGCGCGGTCTACCGGCTTCAGCAGGCCGGCGCGACGCCCGGGTCGTCGCGCGACGCGGCGTGGGAGCGCCTCACGAGCTTCTTGCAGCAGGTGCTGCCGGTGGCGGAGAGCGCAGGCGTGCGTCTGGCCTATCGGACGGAGCTTGTGTCGGGGGCGTCGGGTGAAGACCTTGGTATCCTCGATGGCGTCGACGAGCTTGACCGTCTGTTTGCGGTGGTGGGAGGTCCCTACCACGGGCTCGATCTCGACCATGGCTGGGTCACGCAGGTGCTCAGCCCGCGGGCCGGGAGGTCTCCCGAGGAGATCATCGGGTACCTCGGGCGGCGCGGGCGCATCTTCGCCGTGCGGCTGAGAAGCTTGCGGATGATTGACCAGGGCGCCCAAGAGGTCTTTCCGGATGAGGACAGAGTAGCGACCCTGCGTGCCCTGCAGGCCTACCGCGAGGCGTTCGACGGCCCTCTGTGCCCTATGCCCGCGCCCGCGATGACCGACGACACGGCCTCACGGCACAAGGGCATCGCCTTCAGCATCGGCTATCTGCGCGCACTGCTGCAGGCGCTGGATCACCACCCATAGCGGTCAGACGACCAGTCGCGGAGGGTGGTCTCCTGCTTGACCATGATGATCTTGTTATCAGGCAGGTCCTCCATCAGGACCACGCCGGGCCCGACGATGCTGTAGACACTGGTCTTGACCCCGGGCATCAGGATGGCGTTGACACCGGTGCGGCAGAAGTCGCCCAGATAGACCGCGTTGGCGAAGATGCGCGGTCGCTCGCGCCTCCCCTTGACCGTGTGCACGGTCTCTGCGTTGTCGAAGCGCAGCGAGCCGCAGACGGTGGCTGCGCCGAGGTCGGTGTTGCGCCCGATGATGCCCCAGAACTCCATATAGTGGTAGAGGTAGACGGTGTCGAAGATCACGCCGCCTAGCTCCGCGCCGTGGCCCACCACGCAGCGGTTGCCGATCACGCTTCCGCCGTCGATCAGACAGCCGTGGCGAATGCTGCAGTCGGATCCGATCACGGCGTTCCCCAGGATCATCGCGCCCTCGACGATCTCCGTATGGTCGTTGACGATCACGTTGCCCTTGATCAGCACGTTACGCCCGATCGTGCAGTTCGTGCCGAGCACGAGATGGCCCTCGATATGGGCCGATGGGTCGATGGTGCTGCCCTCACCTAGCTGGTCGGCCTCAATCGCTGAGCAAAGCCGGTCGGCCTGGTGGTAGTTGGCTGCCAAGAGCTGCCAGGGCTTGTCGACGTCGATGCAGGGTGCTGCGGCGTCAACCGCCCCAATCCTTATGCCCGCGCGCAATCCGTCGGCGATCACCATCTCCAGGAAGCCCTCAAGGGGCGGCATCATGCCCACGGGGATGTCGGCCATCAGTGTGGAACAGGCCTCGATCATCGGCCAGAACGCCGGGGTGAGGGCGTAGGCGCTGATGCGCCGGCTCATCGCCCGCAGCGGATGGCCCTCGACCGCTGTCAGCGTGTCGCCATCTGCCTCGGCGCAGATGAAGTCGTGGTGTTCGCCTTCCTTGAGGCGGGCCAGCAGCACGGCGGGATCGCCCTGCTGCAGCCGCTCCACCAGCGAGCGCAGGTCCTCGGGCTCGTAGAGGGTGTCACCGTTGAGCACGAGCATCTCCCCATCCACGTAGGGCTTCACAGCGGCGAGGGTGAACGCGGCGCCCTGTGTGCGTCCGACCTCTACGACGCGCACCCGTTCGTGTCCGGCGAAGGCGTGGTTGATCTGCGCGGCGTGAGGCCCCGCAGCGATGATCACCTCATCCGCCCCGGCCTCAAGCGCCGCATCGACCACCCACGCCGCCAGCGGACGGTTGGCGACCGGCGCCATCACCTTGTTGCGGATCTGGGCATAGGGCCAGAGCCGTGTGCCGTTTCCTCCGGCGAGGATGACTGCTTTCATCGCATGCTCCTTGGGCCTATGCTGCCCGCTCGATCTTGAGCACCGGCACCGCTGCCGCGGGTTGCCCTGCCGGCAGCGTGATGCGCAGGCGCCCCTCGGCATGTTCGGGCTTCAGCCGCTCCCCTGTCCCCAGCAGCGAGACCTCGCCCGAGATATCGGACGGCAGTGAGAGCACGCCGTTGTCGGGCGGCTTGATCAGAATAGCATAGAGGACCCGCGCCTTGGACGTATAGCGCACGTCAGCGCCACTGGGGTCCGTGTCTGCCGGACGGATCCACGGACGCGTCCCGTAGATGGCTTCGCCGTGGAGCTGTAACCAGGCGCCCAGCCCCTCGAGCGCCGCCGTCTGTGCGGGGTGCAGCGTCCCGTCGGCGCAGGGGCCCACGTTGAGCAGCAGGTTCCCGTTCTTGCTGACGACGTCCGCCAGGAGGCGAATCAGCGCCTCCGCACTCTGATAATCGGCGGCGCTCTCCAGCTGATTGTAGCCGAAGGAGTTGCCGATCCCCCGGCAGGTCTCCCACTTGTAGGGCGTGATATGGTCGAGTGTGGCGTATTCCGGCGTCACGAAGTCGCAATGCGGAGCCTCGGGCGGCTTGCCGTCCGACATGCGCTTGAGCAGTTGCGTGAGCAGGGCCCGGCCCAGCTTGTTGAAGAGCACTTTCGGCAGCTGCATCCAGCGGTCGTTAACCACGCCCTCGGGCAGGCCGTTGTAGAAGTGCGCCCAGAGCTTGGGCAGGCGATAGCCGGGCGGGTAGCCGATATCGCTCCACAGAATCCACGGATCGTAGCGCTCGATGAGTTCGAGCCAGTGGGCCTCGACATAAGCGACATAGTCGCGGCTAGTGTCGCTTCCCGCGACGAGCTCGGCAACCGAGGTGATGGGCGCGCGGGTGAAGGACCAATCGAGCAGGCTGGAGTAGTAGAAGCCCATCTTGAGCCCCTTGGCGTTGACGGCGCGCGTCAGCTCGCCGGCGACATCGCGCGAGGTCTGCCACCCCTCGAGGCGCGGGTTGGGGTGGTGACTGTCCCACATCAGGAAGCCGTCGTGGTGTTTGGTCACCAGCACGACGTAGCGCGCCCCGGCGCGGTCAAAGAGCCCCGCCCAGGCGTCGGGGTCCCACTGGGGGAGCTGCGCGTTGAACTGCGCGGCGAACTGCTCGTAACCGAAGTCCGCGCCGTAGGTCCTGACGTGATGCTCGTGCGTGGGGCTGCCGTGGATGCGCAGGCTGTTCTGGTACCACTCGGCGTAGGGCGAATGGGCGAATCCCATCTCGCCCTTGAGCATCCGCTCAATGTCCATCTCGCCCCGTGGGGCAAAGGCCGGCACGCTGTAAAGGCCCCAGTGGATGAAGATGCCGAACTTGGCGTCGTCGTACCACGTCGGCAGCGGATGGGTCTTCACCGATTCAAGCGTCGGTTGATAGGTCATGGTATGCCCTCCTGTTGTTGACTCGATTATAGGCAGGCTGGCGGAAAGGCGAGGGGCGGCGCAGATCCGAGCTGTCGCGCTGCTTGGCACTGGTGTGTGTCGAACCAACAGGTGATGTTGCCGAAGAGCCTACGGTTCGTTCGAGAGATAAGGTTACCGAAGTCAGGCGCTCTCCTGTCTGGAATATAGCGCTGATGGCCACTCCCGTGGCTTCGCTACAGCACAGCCTCTCGACGAAGCCGAGCGGCGTCTCAGGACGATTCGCGCCAAGCTACAGGGGTAGTGTACCCATCCTGAGGTGCTGAAGTATTGCCGGACCGAGCTATTCCAGGGCAATCACTTCCACGCGGTATTCGAGGCCACAATACGTCTGGCGCAATGGCTATGTGATAGGAATGAGTTCAAGATGATGGCGCGCGACTCATCGATCGCGTTCTCGCCATCGAGGCATCAAATCGATCTCGTCCGCGAATACCACATCCGCCTGGTCGGCGACGGGGTCACGGGCAAGCTGAAGGTGCGGGATGTGGTGCTGCCTGACCTGCCGCCTGCCGACATGGATCTGCCGGATGACCTGAATGAGGCATCGGATGGTGAGGAGGACATCGATGACCAAGAGGCGTTCGACAGCGAGAGCTAAGTCGTCCCTGCCGTGCAAGACGTGCTACGTTAATTCGCAAAAAACGTATTATCGTAGTATAAATTACAGATCTGGCACCGAAGGACGGCCATGAGCGAGAACGGATACGCGCATTCGCAGGGCATGATGTTGCTCAACCGTGTGGTCGAGCAGGTCGGACCGCTGTTCACCTCGACAGAGGCGCAGGGGGCCGCACCGGATCTGGCGCCGCAGCGGGTGAATGCTGTGCTGGCCCAGTTGACCCAGGCAGGCTGGGTCGAGCGCCTCAAGCGGGGCGCTTACGCGGTCACAACCCCCATCTTTGACGCTACTGTCCACCCCTTTGCGGTGGCAGCGTTCCTTGTCTCACCGGTAGCGATCAGCCACTGGTCGGCCATGGCCCATCACGGCTTCACCACCCAAATCCCCCCTATGGTACAGGCCTCGACGCCATCGACCGTGGTCACGCCGGAGATGCGCCAGGGCGAGGCCTATCAGCCCAGGGGCCGAGCTGTCTGGCGTGTCTTGGGGTTTGAGTTCGAGTTCATCCACGTCCAGGAGGACCGCTTCTTCGGGTTTGAGGAGATATGGGTCAGCCGCTGGCACCGCGTGGCGATGACCGATCCGGAGCGCACGCTGCTTGACCTGTTCGCCGCGCCTCAGGTCTTCGGCTCTCTGCAAGTCGGGTTGGAGACGCTGGAGGCACAGTTGCAGAGCCTGAACACCGGCAAGCTGGTGGCTTACGCGCTGCGGTACGACGTGGGCTCCGTTATCAAGCGGCTGGGGTGGGCGCTGGAGCGCCTCGGCGTCCCCGAGAGTGTCACCGCGCCGCTGCGGGCCTATCCGCTGCGCTCCTACTCGCAGCTCGACCCCACCGCTCCATCCGGTGGCATGCCTGTCGCGCGCTGGCAACTGCGCAACAATCTCCAGCAGGAGATCGATGATGCCGACGATTGACCAGCACCTGCGCACGGTCGCCCGATCACGACCGGGCATCCCCTACTGGGTCTTGGAAAAGGACTATGCCCTGGGTTATCTTCTTGCCGGCATGGCGCAGGTCCCGGTGCTGCACGGGGCCTTGGTCCTGAGGGGAGGCACGGCGCTCCGCAAGTTCTACTTTGCCGATTACCGCTTTTCCGAGGACCTGGACTTTTCAGCCGTGGTGACACCGCCCGACGTAGACGCGGCGATGCAGGATGCCGTGGTCGCCACGGAAGCCCATTTGCAGGAAGAAGGCCCCTTTTCCGTCACGCTCCAGCGGTTGACCCTGCGCGATCGGCATCCCGGTGGACAGGATGCGTTCACCGTGCTGGTGGGTTTCCCAACGCATCGCGAGCCGCTCTGTCGCCTCAAGGTGGAGATCACCCATGATGAAGAGGTGCTGCTGCCACCGGTCAGGTGCGGCCTTCTGCATCCCTATCCCAAGCCACCTCAGGTCGCTTGGCACTGCTACCCGTTGGAGGAGATCGTCGCGGAGAAACTACGGGCCCTGCTGCAGAGCCAAGTGCGACTGCGGGAGAGAGGCTGGGGTGCGAGCCGGGTCTGTCGCGATGCCTACGATCTATGGTACGTGCTGCGCTACGCCACATTGGACGTGACCTTACTTCCCGCGCTGCTGGAGCGGAAGTGCGCTGTCCGCCAGGTGACCTATGCTACCTCTGCCGACTTCCTGACACCGGCGCTGCAGAACATCGCTCGGGCCGAGTGGGAGCGTCAATTGCGCCCCTTCGTGCCGGACGCCCCATCGGTCGACCAGATCCTCAACGAACTAAGCGATAGGCTGATCGCATTGCGTCTGCATCCAGAAGAGACCGAGGGAGACGAGCATGCCCACGACTGATACCAGCGTGGGGGCCTGGCGAGCCTGATCTTGGCGGTGCTGGTGGGTTCGCCCACCGCTGAGGTTTCGGTTACACCTCGTAGTGCCTTCATCGCCTTCAGTGTCATCAGTGGTTCCAAGCCCTCCTCCAAGCAGTTTGCCTTCCTCGTACTCCAAGAGTAGAGTCTACAGAGGCAGTCACCCGAGCTCAGAGTGAAAGGACCCACCCATGACCAAAGGACGCGTCTATCACGATCCGCAGTTCCGCTATGCCGATGCCTTCAGTGGGCGCGAGGTGTGGCGGCTGACCGATTACCTCGGCCACTCCAATCATCTTTACTTCACGGATCCCTGCTGGATCGAGGACAACCGCTCGCTGATCTTCACGTCGGATCGCGAGAACCAGTCCAATCTCTTCCGCTATGACCTGGCGTCCGCCACGATCACGCAGCTGACCGACCTGCACGGGCCCGGTCGGCCGAGCGGGCAGTTCAGTGCGGCGAATCAGGCCCATTACTTCTGGTGGCAGGGTGAGATACACGCGCTGGATGTCGAGACGCTGGAGGAGGAGGTCGTCTACCGTGCGCCTAAGGGGATGGCACCCGGCGGGCGCTCCAATCCCACGGCGGACGGTGCCTATCTCTGTGCGCGCATCATGGAGGAGCCGCCTGAGGAGAAGGCGGCGATCTCGTTCTCCTACTCGCGTTTCCGCGAGTTCTTCCACGCCAAGCCCTTCACGCAGATCATCCGCATCGAGGTCGCCACCGGCGATGTCGAGGTCATCCACGAGGATCGCTGCTACATCGGCCACGTCAACACCTCGCCGACGCTGCCCGACATCCTGACCTTCTGTCACGAGGGGCCCTGGGACCTGGTCGACCAGCGCATCTGGGGCCTCAATATTCAGACGGGCAAGGTGTGGCGGATTCGCTCGCAGGAGGGGAATGATGTCTCGATCGGCCACGAGTACTGGTTCGCCGATGGGGAGACTATGGGCTACCACGGGCGGCCCCGCGGCGAGGGGGGCCACCATGTCTTCGGCTATGTGCGCTGGGACGACACCGACCGCCACGAGGTGCACTTCCCCTTCAGCTCGACGCACTTCCACAGCCTGGACGAGAAGCTGATCGTGGGCGACGGGACGGCGGCCTTTGTCTTCACGAGCGACAGCCCGGCGCGGCCCTACATCCAGCTCTTCAAGTGGGACGAGGAGCAGGAAAAGTACGTAGGTCCGCGGATTCTGGCCTACCATCGCAGCACCTTCAACAACCAGCACGCCCACCCGCACCCGCGCTTCACGCCGGATGGGAAGTCGGTGCTCTATAGCTCAGACCTGACCTCCTACTCGAACATGTATATGGTCGAGGTCGGTAACTTCGAGGATCTACCCGAGATGACGTAGCGTAGGTGAGTGGGGTCGCTAGCGACGGGAGCGCGGCGCGATTCCTCACTCGGCCTGTGCAAGCTGGTTCCGGTAGAGATCTCCGTAGAACGCACAGGTCTCCAACAGCTCCGCGTGCGTTCCCGTCGCCAGGATCCGCCCATCCTTCAACACGATGATTCGGTTGGCCTTCTCTATGGTCGAGAGCCGGTGGGCGATGATCAACGTGGCGCGGTCGCGCATGAGCGTGTCCAGCGCGCTCTGTATCTGACGCTCAGCGTGAGTGTCGAGCGCGGACGTGGCCTCGTCGAGGATCAGGATGCGCGGATCCTTGAGGAAGGCACGTGCAATGGCGATGCGCTGCCGTTGTCCGCCGGAAAGCCGTGCCCCCCGCTCGCCGATTTCGGTGTCGTAGCCATACACCTGTTCGCGGATGAACCCATCGGCGTTGGCCAGGCGCGCAGCGTCCGCGATGGCCTCGACGGATGCTTCGGGCTCACCGCACGCGATGTTATCCCGGATGCTCATGCCGAACAGATAGGTGTCCTGCGGCACGATGGCGATCTGCCGGCGCAGGACGTGTAGGTCCAGCTCCCGGATATCCACCCCATCGAGCAAGATCATGCCCGCGTCCGGGTCATAGAAGCGTGGCAGCAGTTTGGCGAGCGTGGACTTCCCCGCACCGCTCGGCCCGACCAGAGCGACGGTCTCGCCCGGCGCGAGGCTGAAGCTGATGCTCTCCAGGATCGGCCTCGTGCCATCGTAGGAAAAGGTCACGTTGCGGAACTCGACGTGACCGTGGACGGCCCCCAGCTCTTGGGCGGGGTGGTTGGCCACCTCGACCGGCGCTTCGAGGATCGTCTCGATGCGCTGATAGGCGGCGGTCGCGCGGTTGATCTCGATATAGATGCCCGATAGAATCGAGACCGGCCCGGCGACCATCTCTGAGTAGAGGATGAAGGCGATCAGGTCGGCAGGGCTGAGATAGCCGCCCGTCACCCGCAGCGCGCCGACGCCGATCACGACGAGCAGGAAGAGCGCGTTGACCAGGCCGATGAGCAGTCCGGCGGCGGTGCTCACCTGGATGTTCTCGATGGACTTGTCCAAGATGCGGTCGTTTTCATCGCGGAAGAGCCCACGCGCGTAGTTCTCCAACACAAACGCCTGGATGACGGCAATACCGGAGACGCTCTGGTTGAGGATGCCCATCAGGTAGCCCAGGCGCTCCTGAGTGCTCCTGGAGATCGCTTTGACCTTGCTTCCCATACGCTTGGAGACGATCAGGATCATGGGCAGCGTGCCGAAGAGGATGAGCGTGAGCACGACATCGATGCCGAACAGCAGGACGACCACGGCGATGAGGGTCAGCGCCTGCTGCACGATATAGGTCAGGCCCGACGAGAGCCCCTGTTGCAGCAGCGCCATGTCGTTGGTCAGGCTGGATGTGATATCCCCGGAGTTCTGGTGATCGTAGTAATCCAGCGAAAGGTGCAGCAGCCGTTCGTAGACGTTGGCGCGCAGGTCGCGGATCATCTTCTGACCGATGTGGCCTAACGCACGGTTCTTCCCGAAGTTGGCAACCTCGCGCACCAAGGAGACCACCGCCAGCCCACCGATGGCGATGAGCAGCGTGTCCGTCGTTGCGGCAGCGAAGAGCACGTCGAAGACGTTGCGCACCATCCACGGGAACGCCAATCCCGCTGCGGTCCCCACCAGCATGGCGATCTGTCCCGTGACGAAGAGCGCCTTATACGGCGCAAGATAACTCAACATCCCCCTGATGACGGATTGCCGCCGCACGGCAGCAACTTGCCGCGTGAACTTACGCATCGTTTCCTCTCCCGGACATCACGTGAGTCTGTGATCGGGCGTTGGGTCCGGCGATGCCCTCGAACAGCATACCGATCGTGGCCTCGACCTCCGCAATGGTGCTCGGGTCCACGACGGCATCATCGGCGATCAGGCGGAAGCAGGTGCCGAGATAGACGCCTATCAGTGCCCCGGTCACCCCGGCAGGATCCACGTCGGCGCGGATCTCTCCCTGCGCCTGCGCCTTCCGCACAAGCGGCTTGAGCATAGCGTCCAGATGCGCGTTTGGCGACGCGGCGCCGGTGGGGTGGAGTATCGCGTCGAGCAGGATGTAGCGTGTCACCTGGAGGTACGCGAGGCTGTCGGTCATCAGCGCACGCATCAGGTCGAGGATGTGGTCAACGACACTGTCGCCCTCCCTATGGCTTAAGCGTCTCTTCAGGTCGCGCAACTCCTCGGCAGCGATGGCGTTCAGCAGGCTCTCCTTCGCGGGGAAGTAATTGTAGAACGTGCCCCGCGACAGGTCGGCAGCCTCGGCGATGGCGTCGATCGTGGTCGCCTCCACACCCTGCGCTTCAAAAAGGCGAAGCGCTGCTTCCAGGATCCGGCGACGGTTTTGCTGCTTCTTGCGCTCTCGTCGGGAGAGCGTTGACTCGTTCATCTTGGCTCCTATATGTATACTATAGTCTAATTATATACTTAAGTATAAAAAAGACAAGAACGAGCTTTCTAGGCTGTACCGACACGGGTGCGCCAACCCCAAGGGCCTGTATAATAGGGCGGCAGACCACCTTCAACGTCAGGAGGCACGATGGCACGTACGCTACTCTACAATGCGGGTGTTGTGACCATGGACGCTGAGCGCCGCCAGTTCGACGCCGGCGCCGTGTTGGTTGAGGACGACCGGATCAGGAAGATAGGGCGATCCTCCGAACTGCTGGCTGAGGTGGCCGCCGTGCCTTGGCCCGAGACGACGCGTATTGACCTGCGCGGACGCTGGATCCTGCCGGGCCTGATCAACACGCACGTCCACACCTCTCAGCAGCTTGGCCGCGGACTTGGCGACGATGTCAGCTTGCTCACCTGGCTCTACGAGCGCATCTGGCCCTACGAGAGCAATATGACCGAGGAGGACAGCTACGTCAGCACGCTGCTCTGCGGTCTGGAGCAGATCCGCAGCGGCGTCACGTGCTTTGCCGAGCCGGGCGGGCAGTTCGTCGACGGGATGGGCAGGGCCACCACCGAGCTGGGGCTGCGCGGCATCCTCGCGCGTTCGACGATGGACATGGGCGAGGGGCTGCCCGCCCGGTGGGATGAATCCACCGAGGAGGCGCTGGATATCCAGGTTGCCAACCACGAGCGCTGGCACGATCAAGCCGCGGGACGCATCCGCGCCTGGTTCGGGCTACGGACGATCTTCAACAACTCCGATGATCTGATCCTGCGCACGAAGGCGCTCGCCGATCGCTACGGCGTGGGCGTGCATATGCACGTGGCGGAGATCGAGGAGGAGGTTTGCTTTGCGCAGGAGACGCGCGGCGCCACGACCGTGACGCATCTGCGTGACCTCGGCGTGCTGGATCGCAACTTCCTCGCGGTGCATTCGGTGTGGCTCACGGATGCCGAGGTGCAGATGTTCGCCGATCACGACGTCAAGGTCTCGCATAACCCGGCGGCAGCGATGCGCGTGCTGGGATTTGCCAAGGTGCCGGAGATGCTTCAGGCGGGCGTCTGCGTGGCCTTGGGCACGGACGGCGCGCCCTCCAACAACCGCATGACGCTGATCGATGAGATGTGGTTGGCCTCGCTGATTCACAAGGGGCGCACCCTGGATCCCACGGTCGTGCCGGCTCAAGCCGTGCTGGCGATGGTCACCTGCGATGCGGCGCGCGCCCTGCTGTGGGAAGATGAGATCGGATCCCTTGCCGTGGGCCGGAAGGCTGACCTCGTGGTAATCGATCCCGACTCGCCCGCGATGCTTCCCCTGCACGACCCGATTGCCAACATGGTGACCGCGATGCACGCCCATAACGTCGAAAGCGTGATGGTCGACGGGCGCTGGCTCATGCGCGATCGTGAGGTCCTGGTGGTCACTGAAGAGGAGGTGATGGAGGAGGCCAAAGCGCGTGCCGCGGCGATCGCCCGCCGTGCGGGCATTGATCTGCCCAACCGTTTTCGCGTCGTAGATCGCTAATCTGTTAGGTGAGTCATCAGGAGGAGTTATGAAACAGGATGTCTTGAATGCTGCATTGGGGCGCGTTCCGGCTGATCTGGTTATTACGAACGGTCAGATCGTCAACGTCTTCACCGGGGAGATCTATCCCGGCGGGGTCGCGATCTCGGGCGACCGCATCATCGCTCAGGGAGACGTGGATTACACCATCGGCGACGGCACCCAGGTGATCGACGCTGAGGAGAACTACCTCGTCCCGGGGTTTGTCGAGGGACATATCCACCCCGAGAGCGCCAATCTGAGCCTGTCGCGATTTGCCGAGGTGGTGCTGGCACATGGTACCACGACGGTCTTCACCGACCTGCATGAGATTGGCGTGGTCGGTGGGGTGGAGGCGATGGACGCCGCCCTGGAGGAGGGCAAGGCGACGCCGCTCAAGTTCCGCTTCGTCTTCCCCTCGCACATACCCTTCTCGCCTGGTCTGGAGACCAGCGGTGGCTCCATCGATGCTGCCGTGATCGAGGAGGCCCTCGGTCGCGATGACGTCGTCGGTATCTCGGAGGTGGTCTCCATTTACGTGGCGATGGGGATGCCGGGCCTGCTGCGATCGATTGAGGCCACGAACAGGGCAGGCAAAGTGGTCTCGGGCCACGCACCGGAGACGACAGGCCCCCTGTGGAACGCTTTTGCTACCACGCTGGTGAGCAACGACCACGAAGCGCTCTCGCTGGAGGATGTGCTCCTGCGCATTCGCAACGGTGTCCACGCCCATCTGCGTCACAACTTGCTTGTTCCGACGCTCCCCGAGCTGATCCGAGCGGTCACCGAAGGGGGCCTGGATACGCGCATGATGGGGCTGGTGACCGACGACACGAGCGCCATCACCTTGACCCAGGAGGGCCATCTGGATTATCTGGTGCGGATGGCGCTTGCGTTGGGCGTCGACTTCCCCACCGCGATTCAGATGGTCACACTCAACATCGCCGACTCCTATCGCAGGACGCACGAGGTGGGCAGTCTGGCCCCCGGGCGCTTCGCCGATGTCAACATCGTCAGTGGTCCGGAGGACTTCAGGGTGCTGACGACCATCGCTAACGGCAAAGTCGTCGCCCGTGACGGGAAGCTGCTGGCGCCTCTCGGGGTGCCCGAACACGATGCGGTGCTGCTCAACACCTTCCATCTGGCGGCTCCCATCACCGCCGGCGACCTCGTCATCGCCGCGCCGGGGGGCGCGACCGGGGCACACGTGCACGCGATGCGCACGCTCCCCTACACCCCCATCACCGAGGGTATCGAGGCAGATCTGGCGGTGAGGGACGGCTACCTTGCCGCCGATCCGAAGCAGGACCTGCTGCACATCGCCGTTGTTGAGCGGCATCACGCCACCGGCAACGTCGGCAAGGCCTTCATCGGCGGCTTTGGGCTGAAGCAGGGCGCGATTGCCTCCAGCATCGCCCACGACAACCACAACATCGTCGTGATGGGGGTCGACCCTAAGGATATGGCGGTCGCCGTCAACAAAGTCGCGGAGATGCAGGGGGGCGTCGTGCTGGTGAAGGACGGCGAGGTCATCGCCACTATCGAGCTGCCGGTCGTAGGCCTGCTCTCCGACCTGGACGCCTGGACCTTCGCGGAGCATCGCCAGGTTGTCCTGGATGAAGCGCAGGCGCTGGGCTGCACCGTGCCCGAGCCCTTTATGTTCCTCTCGTTCATCACTTTGGCAGCGATCCCCGCCTACGCCATCACCGACATCGGCTATGTCGACTGTCTGAAGCAGGAAGTGATCGATCCCGTTCTGAGTTGGTCCTAGCACCGGCTCTTGGCTCAGCACCTGGAGAGGTCAGGACGCCTCCTTGGCGTCCTGACCTCTATCTTATGTTCTTGACTGCCAAGCAAGGGATCTGGTGCTCAACCGTGATACCTCACGGTACCGTCCGGCTCGCGCGTGAAGTGACAGAGGAAGGTGTCCCAGGTCAGCTGCGCCATCTCCGCCGTGTAGGTATGCGGGCAGTTGCGGATGACCGTGAACTGCACCATAGGGGCGTGGCTCCCGTCGACCATCACCAGCGTGTCATAGGCGCCGTTGTCGTACCAGTTATCGGGCTGCAGTTCCATGCGGTCGGCCTTGCAGTAGGCAGCAAGCGTCTCCCACGCCAACGAGCCGGGGCTGAGTTCGCTCGAGAAGAGGTCGTACTCACCGATCATCAACCAAGCAGGGCGCTGGATGTCGTCCGGGAAGGGTTCGACCTCGCTGCCCGGCATCGCGCCGAGTGACCCCGTGGGGCTGAACGCGGCGAAGCGCTCGGGCATGGTGCGGGCGAGCTCCAGCACCATCATGCCGCCGTTGGAGTGGCCGACGGCGTAGATGCGGGACGCGTCGATGGCGTAGTTAGCGGTCATATGGTCGAGCAGGGCCTCGAAATAGGGGATCTCGCTGACGTCGCCCTCGCTACGCAGTGCCCCGCAGGCCCAACGGGGAAGTTGCAGTCGTGCCGGTATGCCTCCCTGCGGATAAGCGGAGGGGAAGACCACGAAGAAGCCGCGCTCCTCGGCGAGCCTGTGCTAGTCGCTGGTCTGGGCAAAGTACTCCGAGTTGCAGGAGTAGCCGTGGATCGCCAGCACCAGCGGGTAGGTCGCCCCGTCATCAGGTCGGTAGCAGGACGGGACATAGACGTCCCAATACCGGTCGAGCCCGTCGATCTGCCGGTGCACGCGCTCGACGCCCGTCTCCTCGCGGCTCATCCCGGCGGTGCTTGCGTCGTCCGCGATCCAGACCTGCGAAATGGGCTGTTCGTTCACGAAGTAGGCCCCGCGCCGCGGCTGCTCCAGAAAGACCTGGGCAAAGCTGTTGGACAGGTGCTCGTCCTTCGCTCGGATGATCTCCTTCATACCGTCGTGTCAAACCAAATGATAATGTTACCGAAGGGCTACGGTTCGGTCGAACGATAATGTTACCGGAGTCAAGCCGTCTCCTTTCTTGAGAGAGGTACGATTATCTTCGTCGTAGGGGCTGTGGAACCTGTGGGCAAACCGCTGTTG
>JAXGUU010000046.1:0-16361 GCA_040774145.1 Anaerolineae bacterium | reverse complement strand
CGTGCTCCAGGAGTTCGCTCTTGCCGCCTCCGCTTGCCGCCTCGTGCATCATCGTGGTCACATTGTCATAGGGCGTGACGACTCTCACGGCGGAGCAGTGGGTCGTGACCCACCCTTCGCGCTCGCCCTGCGTGAGCAGCATGCTGTAGACGCCCTTTTTTGCACTGGGGCCCGGATAGAGATTATAGGAGAAGACTTCGTGCAGGTCGGGCAGCCGGTTGTGAACGACGACCTGTTTACCGTCGTAGTGGGTATGGCGGAATGGGGGCGCGACGTAGATGATCGAGCGCGGGCGGAAGCCCTCCGGGATGTCGCTCTCCGGGATGATACCCTGCAACAGCGCCAGGCTGAGGGCAAAGAAGCCCGCGTTAGCCGGCGCGAGAACGACCGAATCCATGCCCATGCCCGGCTGACCGGCGACGTACCCGAACATCGCAAGCGGACGCTCCGCTAACCATGCGAAGGTCGCCTCGCGCACCTCGTCGAAGGGTTCGCCGAAGCGCTCCCAATAGGTCTCCTTGTCGGTGGGCCCATCATCGGCGACGACCATGCAGTCAGGGTCGCGCCGTCGCATGTAGGGCTCGGGGTAATTCGCCGAGACGCCGTTACGCACTCTGGCGACGATGGCTTCGACCACTTCGCCCATCTCGGGCACCTCGTAGGAGACCTCGTAGTGGTTGCTCCCGAGTCCCCCACAGGCAAGGTTCACCAATTCGTCGATCGTGCTCGCGATGGTGAGGCTGGGACACGCCTTCACAATCCGAGCGGCTTCTACAGGTAGATGATATCTTTCCCAATCCATGGCTCTCTTCCTCCCCTCACTTCCCCTCAATCAAAAGCGGCGCCTAGACTCTGCGCCGCTGGTGTGACCCTAGCCTTTGCTTCTATCGTCTACACCCGCGTCTGCAGATCATGCTCTCACCCCCGATCGCTTGCCCGGCGTCGTAGGGATATCGGGCGCCTTTGACGATGCTGCGCGCGTTTGCATCGCTCGCCACAGGCGTTCAGGCGTCACCGGCGTCTCCCCCATCATAATGCCGGTGGCGTCGTAGATCGCGTTGATCACCGCCGGCGCCACGCCGTTGACGACGATCTCCGCCACCGATTTCACGCCTACAGGGTGGGAGGGTTCGAAAGTCTCTATGAAGAGGGTCTCCATCGGCGGGCTCTCATCGGCTCGGAAGACGCGATAGTCGTCGAAACGCGGGTTGACCGTGCGCCCCAGCTCGTCGTAGACGAGTTCCTCCGTCAACGCGTAGCCCAGCGCCTGGTGCATGCCCCCCTCGGCTTGCCCACTGGCGGTCAACGGGTTGACGATCTGTCCGGAATCCAACGCGATGAGTAAGTTGTCGACCGTCGTCTGTCCGGTCTCCATATCGACGGTCACCTCGGCAAACTGCGCCGCGAAGGGCGGCGGGCTCACCGGACTCACGAACGACGCGTGCCCCATGATCTGATGTTGATTCTGCGTGTGCAGGGCGTAGCGCGCGATCTCGTCGAAGCCGAGGCTCCCACCATCTTCGTGCCACGCCCGGTTCGCCTTGAGCGTGAAAGCTGTGGCCTCGCCCCCCATCATCTCCGCGGCGACGGCACGGATCTGGCGCCCGACCTCCTCGGCAGCCCGCGCTACGGCTCCACCGCTGATATAGGTGGTGCTCGAGGCATAGGCACCCTTGTCGAAGGGTGTGACGTCTGTGTCGGAGGAGCGGATGATGAGATGGTCGAGATCGGTTCCCAGGACCTCCGCGGCGATCTGGCCCAGCACGGTATCCGATCCGGTGCCCAAATCCGTCGCGCCCATCATCAAGTTAAAGGATCCGTCGTCGTTCATCTTGATGCTGGCGGCCCCCATGTCCAGATTCGGGATGCCCGAACCCTGCATCAGGAAGGCGACACCGATACCGCGACGCTGGTGCGGCTTCCCCGTGACGACGTGCCAGGTGGCGTTGCCGTACTTCTGGTACCAGTTGACGGCTGCCGCACCCTGGATGGCGGCCTCGCGCAGCGCGTTAGTCTCGATGATCTCACCGCGGGCCTCGCGCCCCTCGCTCCATGTCTTGCTCATGATGTTCTCGGTATGGGGAGCGATGATGTTGGTCAGGCGGAAGTCCAGTGGATCGTAGCCGAGCTCGGTGGCGACCCTGGTGATGAGCGTCTCCGTGGCGACGACACCCTGGGTGACGCCGTAGCCGCGGAACGCGCCCGCGCGGGGGCGGGTGGAGTAATAGGTCTCGCCGCGGAAACGGACGTTGGGTGTAGCGTAGAGCGGCAACGTCTTGTGTCCTGTGTTGCCGAGCACCGTGAGCCCATGACCGCCGTAAGCCCCCGTATCGCTGATGGCCTCCATATCCTGCGCCACCATCCGGGCGTGGGCGTCGTCTCCTGCTTCAAGGGCGATCCTATAGGTCACACGCATGGGATGTCGCGTGGTCGTGTAGATGAATTGCTCTTCGCGCGTCAGCTCCAAGAGGACAGGGCGTCCCGTGGCAATGGTCAGATGGGCCGGGATGTCCTCATAGATCTCCTGCTTATTGCCGAACCCCGCACCGATGCGGGGCTTGATGACCCGGATCCGGCCCTCCGTCAGTCCGAGGACGGGCGCGAGGATTCGACGCACATGGAAGGGGACCTGGGTCGAGGTCATGATCACGAGCCGGTCGTCCTCATCCCAGTAGGTCAGCGTCACCCACGGCTCGAGCGGAACGTGCTTCATCTTCTGGGTCTCGACCGTGGTCTCAAAGGTGTGGTCCGCGTGCTCGAAGGCTGCGTCGACGTCGCCGACGCTGATATCGACCTTAGCCGCCAGATTCCGTGAGGGATCGCTCTCTCCGAAATTGACGTAGTCATCCTGATCGTGGATGATCGGGGCCTCGGGATGCCGGGCTGCATCGGCGTCGAGTACGGGGGGCAATACCTCGTAGTCGACCCGGATCAGCGAGAGCGCTTCCTCGGCGATCTCGGGCGTCTCCGCCGCGACCGCGGAGACGCGATCGCCGACATAGCGCACCTTGTTGTCGAAGCTGACGTAATCCAGCGGACCGGGGATCGGATAGGATTGCCCGGCGGTGGAGTAGACGACGCGCGGCACGTTCTGATAGGTCAGCACGGCGTGCACGCCGGCAAGCGCCTCCGCCTCACGGGTGTGGATCGCTCTGATGCGGGCATGGGCGTGTGGGCTATGCAGGATGCGGGCGTAGAGCATACCCGGGCGCTCGAAATCGGCCACGAAGGCGGCGTGGCCCTGGACTAGTTTCGGCGCATCGACTTTGGGCAGCGGCTGTCCGACCACGTTAAAGCGCTGCGATTCGGGTGTGACGAAGACCGTGGGCTGTGCCTTGACGCGCGTCTGCACAGCACGCCCCGTTGTGCCGCCGGAAATCGGGAGCTGCGGTCCGTTGTCTGCTGGGGTCGCTGTATCCAACAATGTCTCAGGCATCGCAAAGAGCCCTGCCCCGGCGTCGCCGAGATCCTCAGGGGTTTCGCCTCGTAGGATCGCTGCCGCGCGCAGGATGGCCTGGACGGGCTTCACGTAGCCCGTCTCGCGAGAGACGATGCCGCTGATGGCGTCTCGAACCTGGGCTTCGGTCGGGTTGGGCTCGCGGTCCAGGAGAGCCTTGCCCGCCAGGATCAGTGCCGGGGTGTCGTAGCCGCTCTGGATGGCGCCCGTCTCGATGAACGCCTGTTGCAGTGGATGCCAGGTGCGCGTGCGGTTCCAGCCGCGCTCGGGAGGTGCGGTGAGCCCTTCAAGGGTCGTGATCTCAGCGCCACTGACCTGTGCTGCCAAGGTGACGATGCTGTTGCGCAGCCGCCCATTCACCAAGACCGCGCTGTATCCGTCTGTGCCGTCCTCGCTGCCGAACTTCACGCTGCGCAGGCCGGCGCGCCGCAGAAGCTGGAAAAGGGTTTCTTGGGGCGATAGATCGAACGTGCGACGCGTGCCGTTCAAGACGATCTGGCAGCGGACGACGTCTTCATTTCGGCCTTGCATACCGCGTAAACTGCGTTCCCCTGGTATAGGGGCGGGATCGGCCTTTGGGTTATCCATAGCACCTCAGCACTGCGCGCCTTCTCAGACCTATAACCGGACACTTCATATCATTGTATCGGGAATGAGGCAACTGTCAAAAAGATCCGAGATGGTCGCTGCTGCGGGGGGAGCTAGGGAAGGGATGATTCCTCGGGGAACAGGTAGAACATCGGAAAGTAGAGCACAAAACTCCGCGTGGTGAAACGTCGGCTCGCCGACATCGCGCCCTGTCCGCACACATTGGCGGGAACGACGCGCCAATAGTAGGGCGTGCTGTATTGCAGCGTTTGCGTCAGACGGTGCTGCGGCGCCGTCGTCGTGACGCTGTAGATGGGCTGCGTAAAGACTGCGTCGCCGGCGACCTCGATGACATAGTGGTCCGCCCCGGGCACTGTCTCCCAGGCAAGGGTCGGTGTGAGTAACACGCCCACGGCGTTGTCGGGAGGCGAGGTGAGGAGGGCTACGCTGGGCGGCGCGGTAAGTACCGTCAGGCCGACGATTGTGGTCTGCACCGTAGCGGCGCCGCCGGCCGTCACGCGAATCACATACTCGCCCGCGACGGCCGGTGTGGCTTGGTCGATGGTCAGCAGGCTCGTCTCGCCCACCATCACGGGGTTGGGGTCGAAGGTGGCGATGGCGTTCGTCGGCACGCCGGATGCCTGCAGCATGAGCTTCTCGGAGAACTCTCCGGAGGCGACCGCATCCACCGTATACTCGGCGATGTCCGGCGCGCAGATCGACTGGGTCTGCGGGCTGACGCCCAGGCTGAACGTGGCGAAAGATTGGCAGTTGCTGCAGACCAGAGCGAAGCCCTGGTCGGTCGGGTCATCGTTGTAGGGTATGCCGTCGCCCGCGAGATTGGTCGCTGTGACTGTGATCACGAAGGGACCCTGTATGCCGGCGGGGAGGAAGACGCTCTCTACGTTGTTGCGTGGGTCGGCTACGCCACCCGGCACGGAGAGGTCGCCCGAGAAGACGTTGCCCAGATAGGTCTCGCCTCCGACGGTGACAGTGAGGTCCAGGTTGTTGATATAGGGATCGCTGATCGTCGGTCCGGGCGGGTCGCTCCATGCTAGCGTGACGCGAAAGGGGGCGTCACCCCGCGCGACATGGCCTTGCAGGACGTTCGTCTCTCCGGTGGCGTGAAGCCCGACCTCCTGATCCCGCACGATCCGTGGCGTGTCGCTGAAGGCGTTCCCTAGATCGAGGGCGCCGTAGCCTTGGTTGTTGGAAGGCAGGGTGTCCCCGGAGCCGTTGCTGTCGAGATAGCGGGCCGCGTTGACCAGGTAGGCCTTGACCATGGCGGGACTGGGCGGCGCCGCGCTGAAGTTCGCTTGCCAATAATGCGTGAACAGCGCAGCGGCGCCCGCGACTGCCGGTGCGGCATGGCTGGTGCCGGAGGAGGCTGCATAGAGGGTCTGTCCATAGGGACGGTACTTGTCACAGATGTAGGCACCAGTGTAGGTGGAGCTCTGCGTGGCGGCGCCCTGGATGTGTGTGCCCGGTGCGACCAACTCGGGCTTCACACGCCCGTCGCTGGTGGGGCCACGGCTCGAGAAGCCGGCGATGTCGTGGGCGTTGTCCGCGCCGGTGGGGCCGATGCCGCAACCATCGGTCCACGTCGGTCGGTAGCTCTCCGAGGCGCCAACGGTGATGACGTTCTTGGCGTTGGCGGGAGAGCCGATCGTTCTACTCCCCGGGCCCGAATTGCCTGCAGCGAAGATGATGGTGACGGGTTGCTCACCGTCAATCGTGGCGACGGCATCGCGGACCAGCGCGTCGTAGATCTGATCGTCGATCCGATATCGCCCGGTGCCGGGCTGCTCGCCCCAGGAATTTGAGATGATGCGTGCGCCCTGCGTGTAGGCGTGGCTCACGATGATCTCATAGGACGGTGCTTGCCAAGCTCCGGCGTTGGCAAAGACCTTGGAACCCGCGAATGGGCCAAAGGGGTTGATGCCCAGGCCGCGGCTGAAGCCTACAGCGTCCGTGTAGGGAAAGCCGGAGAGATCATTGTAGCCGCCGACGATGGCGGCGTTGATGTTCCCGTGGCCTCCTGCGCCATCGGCTGCCGGGTCGCGTGTCCAGTTATGATTATAGGCCAGGCGATCAGGGCGGGTGGTATCACCGAACTCGTAGAAATCGGGATGCCGGGGCGTCGCGCTGCCGTCATCGATCCCGTCGTCCGTCACATCCACGATAGGATAGTCAAGCGGATCGGTGCTGAGTCCCACCGTCGCCGTCAGCCACGTCAAATAGCCCGGCCCAGCAGGTTGCGAGCCGTCGAGTGTCAGTTGCCCGGCGACGAGTTGGCCCTGGATCTCATCGAGTCGTTCCGGTGTGATCCAGGGCTCGACGCTGACCACACCCGGAAGCGCTGCAAGCTCGCTGAGGTGCCGGGCGGCCACATCGATGCCCACGGTGGTCAGGACGCCCATGGTCATCGCCGGGCGAATCACGCGCGCGGCGCGTGCCGTCACGGCGTTGAGTGTGGTGTGCGCATCGGCGTGTGCGTAGACTTGGACCGCTACGGAGATCCGGCCGGCCTGTCCCTCGAGGCCCTGCAGGTCCGGATCGAGTGCGTAGCCCGCGACATAGCTGCCTGTCCAACGGAGGGGCGCTGTATCGGCGAGGCGTCGGATCGCCGTGTCATGTCCCCAGACGAGGTAGGCATACTCCGGGATGTAGGTCACCACGTCCAGGCCGGACTGCACCATCGCTGTGTACCAGTCATCCTGGATGGGGCCCGGAAACTGAACGAGACGCAAGCCGGGGCCGGTTGGCGCGGGCGAGCGCGACAAGTGCACAGGCATGTGCAAGACGCTGCGCACCGGATCGAAGGTCCCTGCACGCAGCCGCAGCGGCAACTCATGCAGGATCTCCGAAGCGAGCTGGGCGGGCTCACTGCCCGCGATGGGGGTTGTGCCGATCCAACCTAGAACAACAGCGACCAGGATGATCAACCCGACACGTGCCACACCTGACGGAAATGTGGAGATTCGGTTCACCTGGTTGGCCCCTCGCTGATGGTGTGAATCGGTACCGATCGAGATCCCGCGGCAGGCCGAAGGAAAGCCCGGTCTATTGGGTTAGTATACCACAGAGATTGCGCTTGATGGCACCTCGGGTAGCATGGGGTTGACTGCGATCAAATAGAGCAAGTGAGGCTATCCATGGTAAGAACAACATCCCGGGTCATCCTGATCACCGGTGCGCGCAGCGGCATCGGTCGCGCGTGTGCGACCGCGTTGGTGGGCCAGGGGCACCGTGTCTATGGTACCAGCCGCCGTCTCGCGTCCGTCGATGCCCATGAGCTGGGATATCCGCTGCTGACCATGGATGTGGATGATGATGACTCGGTCCGTGCCGGCGTCGACGAGGTGCTCGCGACAGCAGGACGCCTGGATGTGGTGGTCAACAATGCCGGCTTCGGGTATGGGGGGGCCGTCGAGGACACCTCGATTGGGGAGGCCAAGGCGCTGATGGAGACGAACTTCTTCGGCGTGCTGCGAGTCTGCCACGCTGTCCTGCCGCACATGCGTGCGCGTGGTGAGGGTCTCATCGTCAACGTCAGCTCCATTGGCGGACTGATGGGTCTGCCCTTTCAGGGCCTGTACAGCGCCAGCAAGTTCGCCCTTGAGGGGCTCTCCGCGTCGTTGAGGATGGAGGTTAAGCCTTTCGGGATCCATGTTGTGCTCCTTGAGCCTGGCGACATCTGTACTTCGTTCACGTCGAACCGGCGTACCGTCCGAGCCGCCACGGACGACGCCTTCGGAGCATCCGTCTATCGTGAGCGCTACGCTGCTGCGCTGTCCAGGATTGAGGCTGATGAACAGGGAGGGTCGTCCCCCGACGTGGTCGCGCGTGCATTGATTCGCATCGTGAATCGTCGTTCCCCGCGACCCCGATACGTGGTGGGGCCGTTCTATGAGAGGATTGCTGTTTGGGCCGGCCGCACGTTACCCGCCGGTCTGTTTGAACGGATCCTCATGACCTACTATGGCGTCTGAGCGCCGGCTGGTGGAGGGCGATCGCATGCCGGCGTGGGCGTCGGACCCCTGAATCCGTACGGCGTAACGGGCCTGCCCGTTTTTCGGAAGGGCCTATGCGATAGCCCCGTTGATGCGCCGAGTGCTACCATCCGGTGGTGAGTGTGCTATAATCGAAGACAAGATGCAAATCTCCAATTCCCGTAGTTGCCTCTGAGGAGACTTCGTGGGTAAGAATGAGGACGCATTGTCCAAAGTGCAAACCAAGCTGAACTACCGGTTCCGGGATCCTATCTTGCTCGAGCTTGCGCTTACCCATCCGTCCTATGCACACGAGCATCCGGAAGAGGGTGAAGAGGATACGGCGCTGAGTTGTCGTGACAATCAGCGATTGGAGTTCCTCGGCGATGCTGTGCTCGATTTCCTGGTAGCCGCGTGGCTCTACAATACCTATCGGGACTTCCCGGAGGGGCCGCTGACGCGTCTCCGCGCCACGCTGGTTCGTACGACCACCCTGGCACGTCTCGCCCATGAGCTTGAGTTGGGATCAGCGCTGCGTTTCGGTCGTGGCGAGGAGGAGTCCGGCGGTGACGCCCGACCGGCCAATCTCTGCGATGCGCTGGAGGCCACGGTGGGGGCTCTCTATCTCGATGGAGGCCTTGATGCCGTTTGGTCGCGCCTTGAATCGTGGTTTGCGCATGAGACGGAGGCCATCTTGGAGGCGGAGTCCCACGTCGATGCGAAATCTCGGTTCCAAGAATGGGCGCAGGCCGAACTCGCCGAAACGCCGGTGTATGAGATCATCGCTGAGGTAGGTCCCGATCACGCCAAGACCTTCACGGCTCAGGTCGTGGTCGCAGGAAGCGTCGCCGGGCAGGGCACGGGAGCCAGCAAGCGGCTAGCGGAGCAGGCTGCCGCTCGCGCAGCACTCGCGGGCACACGCGAGGGCGTCTACGCGCATAAGGTGATGGCCTTTCGGGGTGTCGATGGAGAGTCCCACTCACCGTGAGGAGTCGCTGCAACATCTGCCGGTGCATCATGCGCCGCTTTTCCGGAAGATGCCAGCAGATTGAGGGGTATGGATCATGATGCGGTTTGATCGTTTTACCGAACGTGCTCAGGAGGCAGCTCAACGGGCTGTTGAGCTG
Organism: Anaerolineae bacterium; assembly: GCA_040774145.1. Lineage (GTDB taxonomy): Bacteria > Chloroflexota > Anaerolineae > B4-G1 > SLSP01 > PWVB01. The sequence continues at coordinate 7,197 of JAXGUU010000046.1, read as the reverse complement.
ATGACGCACTATGGGCACAGTCAGGTCGATGTGGAGCATCTGTTATTGGCGCTGGTGCAGCAGAAAGAAGGCGCAGTGCCGGCGCTCTTGACTGAGCTGGGTGTCGATCCGCTTGCGATGGCGGAGGCGCTCGACAGACTGCTCCAGAACAATCCGCGCCCGGGCATCTACGGTGCGCGTGGCAATCAGCAGGTCTTCATTACGCCACGGGTGAAGCGGGTCCTCGACGCGAGCCAGGAGGAGGCGACAGCGCTGCAGGATGAGTATATCTCCACCGAGCATTTGTTGCTCTCCATTGCTCAAGAGCGCAACACACCTGTGGCGCGTATGCTGAACGACTACAACATCACGCACGGACGGATCAAGGATGCGATTGTTCAGATGCGTGGTGGGCAGAAGGTGACCAGTGCCCAGGCAGAGGGGAAGTTCCGTACGCTGGAGCGCTACAGCCGCGATCTCACACAACTTGCACGTGAGCACAAACTCGATCCCGTGATCGGGCGTGCGGGAGAGATTCAGCGGGTGATTCAGATCCTGGTGCGGCGGACAAAGAACAACCCGGTCCTGATCGGCGAGCCGGGTGTCGGCAAGACAGCCATTGTGGAAGGACTGGCGCAGAACATTGCCACCGACGACGTGCCGGAAATCCTGAAGCACAAGCGGTTGCTGTTGCTGGATCTCGGTGCACTCGTGGCAGGCACCCGATTCCGGGGAGAGTTTGAGGAGCGCCTTAAGTCCATCCTCGAGGAGGTTCAGCGTTCGGAGGGTGAGAACATCCTCTTCATCGATGAGCTGCACACCGTCGTCGGTGCCGGCAACGCACAGGGGGCCTTGGATGCCTCGAATATGATCAAGCCGGCGTTGGCGCGGGGCGCGCTGCAGTGCATCGGCGCGACGACGCTGGACGAGTATCGCCAGTATATCGAGAAGGACGGAGCCCTGGAGCGTCGGTTTGCACCGGTCTTCGTCGAGGAGCCCTCGGTCGAGGACACGATCGAGATGCTGCATGGTCTGCGCGACCGTTATGAAGCTCACCACAAAGTGCGCATCAGCGACGACGCCCTGGTCGCAGCAGCACGCCTGTCGCATCGTTACGTCACCGATCGTCATCTACCCGACAAAGCCATCGACCTGATGGATGAGGCCTCCGCCAAGCTACGGGTCACGCTCTTTACTCTGCCCCCGGAGTTGAAGCAGATGGAGTCGGAGATCAACCGCTTGCGGGTTGAGGAGGAGGCCGCGGGCAATACGCGAGATTACGAGCGTGCGGCCGAGGCGAAGACTGAGCGCATACGCGCCGAGACGGCGTTCGCCGAGGCTCGGGAGGCATGGCTCAGCCGCCATCAGATCGATGAGACCGTTGAGGCACAGGACATCGCCGATGTGGTCTCCGCGTGGACGGGGATCCCCGTCTTCCAGGTGCTGGAGAGAGAGGCCGACAAGCTACTGCGGATGGAGGAGGCGCTTTGCGAGCGCATCGTGGGTCAGGACGAGGCCATTGGCGTCATCGCCGACGCGATCCGTAGGGCGCGAGCCGGCCTGAAGGACCCGCGCCGCCCCATCGGTACCTTCGTCTTCCTCGGTAGCTCTGGGGTGGGCAAGACCGAGACGGCTAAGGCGCTGGCGGCTTTTCTGTTCGATGACGAGGATGCCCTCTTGCGTGTGGATATGAGTGAATACCGCGAGGCGCACACCGTGTCACGTCTCTTCGGAGCACCGCCGGGCTACGTGGGCTATGACCAGGGCGGGCAGTTGACGGAGGCTGTTCGCCGGCGACCCTATCAGGTGGTGCTTTTTGACGAGATTGAGAAGGCGCACTCGGATGTGTGGAATGCGCTGCTCCAGATTCTCGACGAGGGACGCTTGACGGATGGGCAGGGGCGTACGGTCGATTTCCGCAACACGGTCGTGATCATGACGTCCAACGTCGGCACCGACTACCTCACACGGGGTGCTGCCCTCGGGTTTGCGCGCGGGGTCGATGAGGAAGCGGAGCAGAGCCGGCGTCGGACCCTGACGGCGCTGAAGGAGACCTTCCGTCCGGAGTTTATCAACCGCGTCGATGAGATCATCATCTTCAACAACCTCACGCGCGCCGACGTTGAGCAGATCGTCGACCTGCAGATGCAGGAGATTCAGGAGCGACTCGCTGAACACGGTCTGGAGGTCATCCTGACGGACGCGGCGAAGCAGTGGCTGGCGGAACAGGGTTACGATCCGCAGTTCGGCGCCCGACCGCTGCGCAGGGTGATCCAGCGCTGTGTCGAGAGCCCTCTCAGCATCGACCTGTTGCGTGGACTATACGTAGGGGGGGCCAAGATACTGGTGGACCTGGAGGATGGCGCCCTCGTCTTCCATGCCGAACCTCAACCATCCGATGAACCCAAGCAAGATCCTGAGGATGTCGAGCGAAAGGAGGTCATACGATAGATGCAGCCGGCTGCGGCGATACGTTCCAGTTAAGTCTCACGACACAGACAGACCCCTAAGTCGTTAATGTTACCTTAAGGAGGATATTTCTATGAAAAAGCATCTTTCGATGCTCCTGGTTCCTGTTCTGTTACTCAGCATCATCCTTGCGTCCTGCGGCGGTGGTGCGGCAAGTGACTTCAAGGTCGGCATGATCACCGATATGGGTGGTATCGATGACCAATCCTTCAACGCGACATCCTGGAAGGGCATCGAGATGGCCGAGGATGAGCTTGGCGTCGACGGCTCCTACCTGGAGTCTCAGCAGCAGACGGACTATGCTCCCAACATCACGCAATACATCAACCAGGATACGGACCTGATCATTACGGTAGGCTTCCTGCTGGCCGATGACACGGCGAACTTTGCGCAGGCCAACCCCGATGTGAACTTCGCGATCGTCGACTTCAGCTACGATCCCCCGATCGATAACGTGCGCGGCCTGACCTTCGCCACGGATGAGGCTGCCTTCTTGGCCGGCTACGTCGCAGCAGCCGCCAGCCGGACCGGCAAAGTGGCGACCTTCGGCGGCATCAACATCCCCACGGTGTCGATCTTTATGGTCGGCTTCGAGCAAGGCGTCTACTACTATAACCAGCAGAAGGGCGCCAACGTCGAGGTGTTAGGTTGGGACACGGCCTCCGGCAACGGCGTCTTCGTGGGCAACTTCGAGTCGACCGATGACGGGCGCCGCACGGCTGAGGAGTTCCTCGCCGAGGGCGCTGACGTGATCATGCCGGTCGCCGGCCCGGTCGGCCTGGGTTCTGCTCAGGCGGTCCTCGAGGCAGGCAATGCCTGGATCGTCGGCGTCGACACGGACTGGACCGTGAGCGCTGAGGTGTACAAGGACGTCGTCCTGACCAGCGTTCTGAAGCAGATGGATGTTGCGGTCTTCGATACGATCGAGATGGCCTCGGCGGACGGATTCACAGGCTTCGGCGGCGAGTCCTATCTCGGCACCCTGGAGAACGATGGCGTGGGCATCGCGGATGTGGCCCCGGGCGCGGTTTCGGCGGACATCCTGAGCGAGCTCGATACCATTCGTCAGGGGATCATCAACGGTACGATCGACACAGGCTGGGCTGCCTTCGTCTCGAGCATGTAGGATGTTGGGCGGGGGGTGGGCGGCAAGCTCGCTCCCCGCTTCTTTGGGTCAGGGAGGGACTATGAATGGCCGATTGCCTGACGTAACCTCGCCGCAGATCACAAGCACACAACGCACGGTCTCCGCTGTGCCTCCTGTTCTGGAACTCGTGGGCATCACCAAGCGCTTCCCCGGTGTGCTGGCGAACGACCACGTCGATCTCAGGCTGGAAGAAGGTCAGGTATTGGGCTTGCTGGGTGAGAACGGTGCCGGCAAGAGCACGCTGATGAACATCCTCTACGGCCTCTATCATCAGGATGAAGGCGAGATCTACGTTCGTGGTAGATTGGCCGAGATCCACGATCCTAGGGACGCAATCGCCCTGGGTATCGGCATGGTCCATCAGCATTTCATGCTCGTGCCCGTCTTGACCGTGACCGAGAACGTGATGCTGGGCATGGAATCGATGCGGCATGGTGTGGTGCTCGATCGCCCCAAAGCCGCTCAGCGCATCCGTGAGCTCTCCAACCGCTATGGGCTGGACGTCGACCCTGATGCTACCGTGGAGGATTTGCCGGTCGGCATCCAGCAACGTGTGGAGATCATCAAGCTGCTCTATCGCAATGCCGATATCCTGATTCTCGATGAGCCGACCGCGGTCCTGACGCCGCAGGAGGTCGAAGGACTCGTCGAGGTGATTCGTTCGTTGGTAGGCCAGGGAAAGTCGGTCATCTTCATCTCCCACAAGCTCAAAGAGGTCCTGGAGATCTCGGATCGAATCGTGGTGCTTCAGCGAGGACGCTCGGTAGGCACGACGACCCCGAGCGAGAGCGACGAGCGCCGCCTGGCCTCGATGATGGTGGGTCGCGATGTCATTCTTGAGGTGCCCAAGGGCCCGCCAAGTCCCGGCGAGGTCGTGCTCAGCGTTGAGGATCTGGTCGTCAAGGCGGATCACGACAAGGTAGCCGTCGCCGGGATCTCGTTTCAGGTGCGCGAGGGAGAGATCGTCGGCGTCGCGGGCGTGCAGGGCAATGGGCAGACCGAGCTGGTGGAGGCGCTGACGGGGCTGCGCGCCGTGGAAAGCGGGCGGATTGTGGTTGACGGACAGGACCTCGCCAATGCTTCACCGCGCCAAATCACGGAGTACGGGACCGCCCATATCCCGGAGGACCGTCAGCGAGACGGCGTTGTACTCAATTACACGGTAGCCGACAACCTCATCCTCAACACCTACTATCTGCCACCGATGGCTAAGGGTCTCGTGATGCAGGAGGCAGCGATTCGGGATCAGGCGAACCGCCTGATCGCAGAATATGATGTGCGCACGCCAAGCCCCGAGACGCCCGTGGGCAATCTCTCGGGCGGTAATCAGCAGAAAGTCATCGTGGCACGTGAACTGAGCCGGCCCGTCAGGTTGACCATCGCCTCTCAGCCCACGCGAGGACTGGACGTGGGATCGATCGAGTACATACACGCACAGCTGGTCCGGAAGCGAGATGAGGGCGCAGCAGTCTTTGTGGTCTCTGCGGAACTGGACGAGGTCATGGCGCTGGCTGACCGTATCATAGTGATGTTCGAAGGGCGTGTGATGGGCACGGTCGATGCGGCGGTGGCGACCAAGGAAGCGCTGGGCCTGCTGATGGCGGGTGTGGCCTAGCCCGACGTTCTCTTGATCGGGGCTGCCTAGCGTGTTGCCCCCACAAAGGAGCACCTATGGACGATCATACGGTAGAGAGAGCGACTGACCGGGAGCACGAAGAGGGCGACCCCCGACAACGCCGCCCTGAGGAGGGCGGGTTTGCAGCGCGTCTGCGTTGGCGAACTCTGGCGGTCCCGTTTCTGGCGATCGTCACGGCCCTGATCATTGGGGCCGCCGTGATCATCACCACAGACGCCTCTGTCTACGAGGCCTTTGGTGAGGGCTTCGGGCGCGGCATTGGGCGGGCCTTTGCCGTGATCGGGCGGGCCTATGGAGCCTACTTCACCGGGGCCTTTGGTGACCCTGTTCGTCTGGTCACGGCTTTTGCCAGCGGCAACACCAATCAGATCCTGCGAGCGATCTATCCCATCACCGAGACGCTGCGGATCTCGACGCCCTATATTTTCGCCGGCCTCGCGGTGGCCCTCGGTTTTCAGGGGGGGCTCTTCAACATCGGCGCCGAAGGTCAGTACTTCGTCGCTGGGCTGACCACTGTTTTTGTCGGGTACAGCCTCCGGGGTCTGCCGGGCATCATCCATCTGCCGTTGGCGATCTTGGCTGGGATGGCGGGGGGCGCGTTGTGGGGTGGGATTCCGGGCTTGCTCAAGGGCAAGACGGGCGCGCATGAAGTGATCAACACCATCATGATGAACTACATCGCATTCCGCCTGGCCGAATACCTGCTCGATGTCGGTGGGCCGATGGCGCGCGGCGACGGGCGTCCGGTTAGCCCCGAGATCCAGCCGAGCGCCTATCTGCCGCAACTTTTCCCCAACCGCATCGAGATACGTCTCAACGCCGGTTTCCTCTTGGCGTTGGCGGTGGCCTTCGGGGTCTGGTGGCTTTTGTATAAGACCACGCTGGGTTACGAGATTCGTACGGTGGGCCAGAACCCGCACGCAGCGCGCTATGCGGGCATCCACGTGGCGCGGACGATCGTCCTTACCATGGGGCTGAGTGGGGCGCTGGCTGGTCTCTCGGCGACCACCGACATCCTTGGCGTCTTGCGCTTTATGCCGAACGCCTTCTTCTCGGGTTACGGCTTCGACGCTATCGCACTCGCGCTGCTCGGCAAGAGCCACCCCCTGGGTGTGGTGCTGGCCTCGCTCCTCTTCGGTGCCCTGCGAGCCGGCGCACAGAATATGCAGGGGATCGCGCGCGTGCCGGTTGATCTGACGGCGATTATCCAGGGGTTGATCATCGTTTTCATCGCGGCCCCCGAGATCATCCGCTCGATCTATCGACTCCGGCAGCCGCTCGAAGGCGAGGAACTGGTTGTCGCGCATGGCTGGGGAGAGCTTTGAGTGCAGCACCCCGCCTGACCTAGGAGGTAACTATGACCTTGATGACGACGTCAGACAAAGCTCGCCGGCGTGCGCGGATCCTGGGTGTTGTTTTCTGCGGTGTAGCTGTGGCCATCTTGGCATTCTTTGTGCCCGGTACGGAGACAGGCCAGAGCACGACGTTCGCGTTCGTGGAGACCCGCGGGGAGTCACTCCCTATCGGTGATCTCGTCTTCCCAACCCGCGTGGGGATCTATGTGCTGGCCATCGGTGCTGCCTTTGCCGGAGCATGGCAGCTTGCTAGGGGCTTCCGTCATGCCGACGCTGTGTTGGGCGTGGTGGTCGGGCTCTTCATCGTGGCTTTCCTGGCGTGGGCGGCTCGCGGACGCTCGATGAACATCACGGGGTTGATCGGCTCCTCGCTGTTGCGTTCGGTTCCGATTATCTTGGCGGCGCTGAGCGGCGTGATGTGCGAGCGCGCCGGCGTCGTTAACATCGGTATTGAAGGGATGATGTTGAGTGGGGCCTTCCTCGCCGCGCTCTTCGGCAGCCTCTTCAGCAATGTGTGGGCCGGCCTCATCGCCGCCATGGCCGGCGGCACGCTGATGTCGGGCCTGCTGGCGGTGATGGCGATCAAGTACAAAGTGAACCAGATCGTGGCG
>JAXGUU010000045.1:0-16788 GCA_040774145.1 Anaerolineae bacterium | reverse complement strand
GGATGAGCCGTCTGAGGCGCGGGATCAGCCGTCTGAGGCGCGGGATGAGCCGTCTGAGGCGCGGGATCAGCCGTCTGAGGCGCGGGATCAGCAGACGGAAGGCTCAGTCCCGGCTGAGATAAGCTGATCGTTGGGGGAGTTATCCGCCGGCGGTTCCAGCTCCGGAAGTGGCGTCTCGCCCAACCACCTGAGGATGATCTCGCGAACGACGCGCGCACCGATCTCAAGTGCTCGCTCATCCACATCGTAGTCCGGCGTGTGCAGAATGCTGGATAGGTTATCCTCGGCGTTCGCGGTGCCCAACCAGATGAGCGCCGTGGGTACCTCCGCGGCGTAGAGTGCCAGATCTTCGTGGGCGAACGGATAGGGCGTTCGGAATCTCAGGACGTTCTCCGGTCCAAGCATCCCCTCGAGTAGGGGCAGGATGGCCTTTACGAGCCCGGGATGATTGTGTAGTGGTGGGTTGCTGAAGGTGGTCGCCAGATCGTAGCTCGCGCCGTGTAGTGCGGCAACGCAGTCCAGCGTCTCACGGATTCGTCGTCGAACACTGGGTCGGGTTGTGAAGTTCGCAATGCTCACCAACCCCAGCAGGTCATACGGCGGGTCTGCACCCGGTGTGGCCGGCCAGCAGTTGAGAAAGACGGCCCGAGTCGGGACGGCCCCACGCTCGCCCCTTGACGCCTGTGTCCTGGCCATATCCTCGATCAGCGCCTGGAACTCCTCTGCCGTTTGGGGCGCGACGGAGGTGCTGAGGGCTTCCAGGGCCGCGGTGGCGTCGCGCACGATGGTCTCTAGGTCGCCGGCAGGCGCGTAGAAGCGGACCCTGAACTCCTCCATGCCGGCGAGGCAGTGGCCCATCGCCACGCCGATGAAGCCGATTTGCAGGGGAAAGGCGTGAAGCGCCAAGATGGCCTCCGGGCGGTACCGGTGTAGCAGGCCATCCGCCAGCATCGCGCGTGCGCCGTCAAGTGATTCCTCAGCCGGCTGAAAGACGAAGACCACCTGACCATGGAGCCGGTCGCGGGACACACTGAGCCACTCGGCTATCCCTAGCGCGATGGCCATGTGAAGATCGTGCCCACAGGCGTGCTTGATGCCCAAGGGGAGCGGCGCGTAGGGTTTGCCGAGCGTGTCCTGGATCGGTAGGGCGTCCATATCGGCACGATACGCGATGGTGGGGCCGGGATGATCTCCTTCCAGCAGACCGACCACGCCCGTACCGCCGACACCCTCCTCCACCTTCAGGCCCGCTCTGCGGAGATGGTGTGCAACGAACCGCGCGGTTTTTCTCTCCTCGCCTGACAGCTCAGGATGGGCGTGCAGATGGCGTCGTAGCGCGATCAGCCGGTCCAGCCGATGCTCTGGATCCTCATATCGGGCCTGTAGCTGGGTGTCAGACGTCATCAAAGATCTCCGGCAGGTATCCGTTATCCGCAGCTTCAACTTCTCATTCTACTGCGGCGTCAGCAGAGGGCCATGCCGGTGGTTGCCCGTCGATGGGAAGCTAATCGTCTGGCGTCAGCAGTGATCTCAAGAGGGGACTGTCCAGTGAGCTGACCACATCGAAGAGCGTGTCCAGGTGCATCATCTCATAGAAGATGCGTATGGGGTTCCCCGGGGGACAGACCAAGGTGACGCTGCCCCCGGTCGCCTGCGCGCGCTTGAGGAGATGGAGCAGTGGATAGTCACCATCGGCGTCGACGATGCGAACGGCGGAGAGGTCTACAACGAAGTGCTGGGCTCCCTCGTCCAGGAGTTGGTCGAACTCCTCGATGAGCAGGGGAGCACTGAAAGCGTCCATCCGCTCGCCCAGCGTGACGATGAGGATCTCCCCTACGTGTTCGGTCTCGGTTATCTCCTGCATGGTCTGCTCGATCATAAATGACCACGTCCTTTCGTGACGTCGAAGGGCTGCAAGTTCTATCGGCACCATCGCCCGCTCCCTTTCCTCGATCGTTGGCTGTATTGTAAGAGAGATGCTACCCTTCTCTTACCTTCTATCGTAGCACACTCCCAATGAGTGCGCATTACCGCTGTGTTTCGGTATGATTACTCTAACTTTAGGCTGTTTGACGCGCCCGTTCCGCTGCCTATAATGGCGAGTGGCAGCTTGCGGTTTGTCTCCAGCGGAGTAGAGGGTGGGAGCGATGACGCCCTTGATGCTGTTTACGATAGCCTGGATCGGTGGTCTCCTACTGGCGCAGGGGATCGAGACGCCCGCAGTTTGGTACCTTCTGGCTTTTCCCCCCGCATTGGTACTGCTCGTCGGCTGGGGTGATCGGCGTTGGGGACGGCGCAGCGCCGCGATGCTGGTCGGGCTGGCGTCAGGGGCTCTGCGTATGAGCGCCGCTCTGCCGGACATCACCGCGGATCATGTCGCGTTCTACCGCGACCGTGGTCGGGTGACGATCGAGGGCGTGGTGATCGCCGATCCGGATCGACGCGCACTCGATACTCGACTACGTGTCCGCGTCGATGAACTGACGGTTGGAGAAGCGGCGCCCCGGTCCGTAGAGGGGCGGCTCCTGGTCTACGTGCCACCTTATCCACGCATCCGTTATGGAGATCGCCTACGAGCTGTCGGCCTTTTGGAAACGCCCCCCGTCTTTGAGGACTTCTCGTTCAAGGACTACCTGGCCCGCGAGGGGATCTATGCACTGTTACGCGATGTTGACGCTCACGTGCTGGCGTCCCACCAGGCGAACCCGTTGATGGATGGGGTGCTGCGCCTCAAGTCCACCGCCCACCAACGGCTGCAGTCGATGCTCCCCGAGCCCCAGGGGGCCCTGCTTGCCGGCGTGCTGTTGGGCATCGAGCAGGGCATCCCCGAGCCGCTGGTCGTGGCTTTCGAGAGAACGGGGACCAGTCACATCGTCGCGATCTCCGGCTTCAATCTGACGATGGTGGCGGCCCTGGTGACGCGGATGGCGCGCGGTCTCCTCGACCGGCGTGGAGGTCTGTTGGCTGCTCTGTCGGCTATCTGGATCTACGTCCTCTTGGTGGGAGCTGATGCTTCTGTGATGCGGGCGGGGGTCATGTCCTCACTGATCGCCTTAGGGCAACAGGAGCAGCGCAAGCCACACGGACCGACGTCCCTGGCAGCAGCTACGTTGGTGCTCTCGGTGCTGAATCCATTCGTGCTTTGGGATGTGGGGTTCCAACTCAGCGCGGCTGCTGTGGTGGGCATGCTGATCCTGGCACCGCCCGTGGCAGCCCGGTGCACTGCGCTCTTGTCACGGTGGGTCCGCCACGAGTTGGCAGAACGGCTCATCGGCGTGCTCAACGACATCCTGATCGTCACCAGTGTCGTGCAGCTGACGACACTGGGCATTATCGTGGCCAATTTCCATGCCATTCCGTTGGTGGCTCCGTTGACCAACTTCCTGATCCTGCCGGCACAACCCTTCATCATGGCTTTTGGGGGGGCGGCTCTCGTTGCGGGGCTCATCATCCCGGCTGTGGGTCAGGTTCTGGCTTGGATCGCGTGGGTGTTTCTCGCTTACACCATCGACGTCGTCACGTGGACGGCGACCTTCTCCTGGGCCAGTCTGCCGCTGCCGGTCATCGCGCCGTTCCTCGTGCGGGCCTACCACGTGGGATTGGGGACGCTGAGTCTCTACTTGGTCCTCGGACAAGGTACGTCCTTGCGAGTGCACGTGAGGGCGTGGTGGGATCGAGTCCGATCGCTCCTTGTCGCCCTGCATCCCTATAGCACGGCGGCGGGTGGCGCGACCCTGGTGCTTGTTGTCGTCTTTCTGGTCCTGCAACCCGACGGCAAGCTCCACGTGGCCTTTCTAGAGACGGGCAGGGGTGACGCCGTGCTGATCCGGATGCCGGACGGCTCAACGGCGCTGATCGATGGCGGCTACGATCCGCGGCAGACGTTGGCGGAGATGGGCAGGCAGCTGCCGTTCTGGACGCGCCGTCTGGATCAGGTGATCTTGACCTCACCGGACGACGATCGTCTGAATGGCTTGGTCGCGGTCATGGAGCGCTATGAGGTGGGCTGGGTGGGCACCGGACCCGGAACACGGGAGGGTGCCACCTATGCGCAATGGCAGACCCTCCTGCAGGAGCGCCCGACAGGTACGGTGACGGGATTGCGCCAGGGCGATGGACGGGACCTCGGTCAGGGCGTGCAGCTTGATGTTCTCTGGCCTCCGCCGGACCGCGAGGGCCCGCTGGTCCTGCAGCTGACGCACGGTGAGGTCAAGGTGCTGCTGATGGGCGATGCAACGACCGTGGTGGAGAAGGCGCTGGTCGATCGCTATGGAGCCGCCCTACAGAGTCAGGTGCTCGCACTCCCGCGGCAAGGAGTCAAGACCTGCTGTTCAGTGGATCTCCTTCAAGCGGTCGCGCCCGTGGTCGCTGTCGTGCAAGGGAACCGCCTGGACGATATCACCAAGGCCAAGCTGATGGACACCCGCCTCTATGTGACGGCAATCCGTGGTACGGTCGAGATCGTCTCGAACGGGCGCGACGTCGACGTTCGCACGCGCCGCTGATTCGTCGGCCCCACCTTCAGACCAGACCCCCGGCGCACCGGGTCATCTGTGTGGTATGGCTGCGATGAGGTAGTTCAGTAAGACGATGCCGGCGTGGCCTTCTGCGTGTGCGCCCCCAAGGACAAAGGCGCCTGCGGGAAAGTCGCGGCTGTAGACAGAGAAGGGGTAGAGGCCTCCCAGGGTCTGAACGTCTACCTGCAACCCCTCCTCCCGCTGGAAGCCCCGCAACCAGTGGGGGAGCTCTTCGGCGTTGGCCTGGTAGATGACATAGACCTTGCAGGGACGGTCGAGCTTGAACCTCAGCAGTCGGCGCTCATCGGAGTCATAGTCCAGATTCGCAGTTCGAATGCCATAGAAGCCGCTCAAAGCCAGGGGGAGGTTAATGATCTGATGGTCCTGGTCTGTATAGCAGAGCATACCGGCGCGGAGGATGGCGGGTTCGTAGGGCCTGCCGCTGGTGGCGCGGGCGTAGACAAAGGGGTTCTCGTAGCGATGGGCGTAGGCCGGCGCGAGACCTGCCCCTTCGTGGGCCACGATGGCCAATCCGCCGCCCACGGAGGTGAGGGGCGCCATATCACGGACCTTATCGCGCCCAAACACCTCCTCGAGGAGCTTGACGAAGGCCGGCACGAGGGAGGTCCCTCCTGTGCGGAGCACGACATCGACCTGGTCGGCTCTCATATGTGCGTCCTTGAGGATGGTGTGAAGGTTGGCGGCGACCTCTGCGATCTCAGGCTCGATCATCTCCTCGAAATCCCTGCGCAGGATGCGCTCGTTGAGGTCGATGTCCTCATAGGCGAATCTCAGCTGCGTCATCAGATCGGAGGTGAGCGCTTTCTTTGTCCTCTCGATCTCTTGGAAGAGCTTGAAGCCGACGTTCTGCGTGACGAGGGTCTCCAGCGCACGCATCTCAGCGGGGCTGTCGCTGGTCTGCCGATAGTGGTGCATCCTGCTCAGGGGCTCGGGGCGCGAAAGCTCGGGCATGGTCTGCCACGTCTGTAGCCGATCGAGGAACTCGGGGGGGAAGTCGGCGCCGCCATCGACCTTGGCCTCCGACCCGAAATGGGGCCACAGGGAGCGCATCATGCGCTGGTCCAGGTTGTCCCCGCCGATCAGCGCGCCGCGCGTGGCTATGACCCGCGGCGGGCGCTTTCCACCGACCTCCACGATCGTGAGATCCAGGGTGCCGCCACCGAAGTCGAAGATGAGGGCGATCTCGCGTCGGGTCGCTTGCCGGTTATAGAGATGGGCCGCGGCGATCGGCTCCATCTGGAACGAGATCTCTCGAAAGCCGGCGAAGCGGGCCGCACGATAGAGGATCTCCTCCGCTCGCGCCGTGACGTCGGGATCGTCAGAGAACCTGACCGGTCTTCCCAGCACGACGCTGTCGCAGGGCTCGTCGAACTGGGTTTCTGCCTGCGCGCGCATCTCGGTGAGCAGCAGGGCGATCAGCCGATCGATGGTGTAGGTGCGATCGAAGATGCGCGTGCCCTCATAGTGGGGGTCGCGAAGTGTGGTCTTCACCGATTGAAGGAGCCGCCCATTGGCGTTCACGTCCGTAACGATGTGGACGTCATGCCAGTAATGGATGGGCCCTGAATCGCCCAGGCCCTTCACCACAGCGCCGGCAACGACGATCTCGATGGCCTGCAGGGCCCGACGGGACCAGACGGTGCGCCGGCCCGTCTCCTTATCCAGATACTCGATGGCGGCTGAAGAGCCTAGCCGGACGGTATGGTCGCGATCGATCCAGATCAGCGAAGGAAGGACGTTGGGGTTCTCGTTATCGGGATCGAGTCGTACGGGTCGAAGGATGTTACCGTCGTAGTAGGCAGCGGAGGAGTTGGTCGTCCCGAAGTCAATGCCAAGTTTCATCTTGCCTCCTTGCTCTTCTGAGTAGCATAGCGTGAGTCGAGGCTCAGGATGTTGCCGGCGCGAAGTCGCATTCTACCATGGTTTCCCTCCCAGGGAGCCGGGCTTGGGCGATATCTCCCCATATGGTTCGGATGTGCTATGATGGTTAGGCGGCATCCTGAGGAGGTGTCCGGCTAATGAGTCTGATCCGGTTGAGCAACGTGCACAAGTCCCATCTGATGGTGCACTTCCCGGGCGCCGTGATCGTCGTCAGCCACGAGCGCTTCTTCATCGACAAAGTAGCAACGAAGCTGTTGGTCTTTGAGGAGCCGGTACAGGTCCGTGAGATCAACGGCACCTGGACGACCTGGCAAGCCGGCAGGCGGACCTAGCCTTCTACAGAACCCAGTTCAGATGCACAGGAGACAAACATGACTATGGATCATCCTACCTATGCAGATTTCCACGTTCACACGAATTACTCGCCCTGCGGGCACAAGGAGGCGACGCTGGAGGCCATGATCGCTCGCGCTCGCGAGAAGGGCCTGGCGGCGTTGGGCTTTGCCGATCACGTCACGCCGGAGGTGGTCCCCGGCTGTGGGTTCTACGATGGCCAGCAGCCGGACGTGTTGCGTCGGCAAAGGGCAGAACTCGATCTGCTGGCGCTTCCGGATGACCTCGAGATCCTCAGGGGCGTCGAGGCCGACTATACCCTCGCCGGCGTCAGATGCCTTACCACCGAGGTATTGGGACTGGTGGATCACGTGATCTGTGCTGCCAGCCATTTCCACCTCCCCGCAGCGCCGCGACCCAGCGAGGACACGCCCAGGGCTCGAGCCGAGCTGATGGTGCGGATGGCGCGTGAGATGCTTGTCGTGCCAGGGGTCACGGTCTGGGCGCATCCCTTCGACTGCAGCGCGATGAGGCCGCTTGCACCGATCATGGCCGAGATTGACGTCGAGACACAGGCTGAACTGATCGATCTGGCCAACGCGCGGGAGATTGCGGTGGAGATCAACGGCGGCCCCGGGCAGGATCTTGCCTACCGCGAGGCCACGGCAGCCTTCTTCGGGCTGGCGCGCGAGATGGGTGCGCGCTTTACGGTGACCGCCGACGCCCACCATCCCGACGACTTCGAGCGGCTGGATCTCGCGCTTGACTGGGCTCAAGACATGGGGATAAGGACTCAGGACCTGCTTACGGCGAGCGAGATCCGCCGGCGGTTCGCGCGACAACGACCGCCCTCCCATGTCGCATAGAACCTAATTTCTATCTCCAGCCCTCAATATGACACTAAGCGACAGGTATCTGCGCTAGGATAGGCGTGGTCTATGTTCCCTAATGGGCGCCAGGCGAGAGGAGGGTGCACGATGGGTGAGCCAGAGCGCGTTGTACTTGAGGGGGTCGATCGTTATCAGGTGACGGAAGCACTCTTCGAGGGCGTGCGGGTCATCCTGTCCTATCGAGGCGAGCCTCACTCTCCGGCCTATGTGCAGGGAGTTTCAGGCGCTGCGTTTCGCATCGGCGGCATCTGTCCCTGCGCGCCGACGTGCACGGCAGCGATGAGCACCCAGGATCTGCCCGGGTTATTCGGCTACGAGGTTGAAGCGCTGCCGCTCGATGCTGAGGGCATCGACCTGGCGTCCGAGGGGGCCAAGGTGGTTGCCCGGGTCAAGGATGAGCTTCGTGCCGGCAGGCCGGCGCTGGTCTGGCACGCCTTCACGAACGCCGAGTGGGATGTCGTTGCCGGATATGCAGACGCTGCACAGCAGTTCCTCGGTCGCGGTTCCTATGCCGGCCTCGATGGGTATGCGGTCGCGGATCAGATGCGGATGGTCCGGGCCGTCGAGATCTCTCCGGCACTTGGCGCAATCCTGATTGGGGACAAGACCGGCGCCTTCGACGCCCGTGCCGCTGAGATGGCGGCACTCGAGGAGGCAGTCACGCACGCCCACGCGCGCAAGGCATACCCGGCGCCGTCGGGCGATTGGGTCTTCCTTGAGGGGCTTCAGTGCTATGATCGCTGGGTGGATGACTTGAAGGCTGATCCTACGAGCGCCGCCTCGATGGGCAGCCGCTATTGCTATGGCGTCTACCGGAGCACCCACCGCGCTGCCGCCGGCTTCCTGCAGGAACTGTCGGCGAAGTACTCCGAGGCGCAGGCAGTGCTGTTGCGCGTTGCCGCTGACTTCGCCGCGGAGGCCGATGTGCTGGACGCCTGTGCGCCCTTCTTGGGCTGGGATGCCCCTGACGTCTTCAGTGCCGAGGAAGCCGCAGAGGCTCACAAGCGGCTGAGTGCGGCACGCGATGCCTACGCGCGTGGGATCGAAGGGATCGGGCCGGCCCTTGACAGTCTCCGGTAGATCGCGACCCCTCCCGCTGGAGACGTCGATCGTCTACGGACCGATCGCCTCTCGGCGTCTGGGTAGATCGCTGGGCGTCAACCTCCTGCCCACGCGGTACAAGATCTGCTCGTTTGACTGCATCTACTGTCACTATGGGGCGACGGACGTCAAGGACGTGGCCCCGGAGGTCATGGCGGCGCGCGAAGCGGATTTTCCTAGCCCGAGCGAGGTGACCAGGGAGTTGGAGTCGGCGCTGCGGTCCCACAAGGGGGTGGCGTGCATCACCTTCTCGGGGAACGGTGAGCCGACACTGCATCCCTACTTCGCGGAGGTCGCCTTTGAGGTGCGCCGGTTGCGGGACCGGATCTGTCCGGACGCGAGGATCGCACTGTTCTCGAACGCAACGACGCTCGTCCGGTCTGAGATCAGAGCCGCGCTGCAGCACGTCGACTTGCCGATCCTGAAACTGGATGCCGGCGACGCAGTGACGTTCACCCGCATCGACCGGCCTGCACCCGAGATCGACTTCGATGACCTTGTTGCGAGCCTGGTGCAGTTGCCGGCGCCGATCGTGCAGACGGTGCTGGTCGATGGTCCAGCGACCAATGCCGGCGGTGCGGCGTTTGAGCGTTGGATGGAGACCCTGGTCGCAATCCGTCCGCGCGCGGTGCAGCTGTACAGCACTGACTATCCGGTGCCCGACGGAACGGTGGGGCGGGTGCCGCCTTATCGTTTGCGGCAGCTCGCCGATGTCGCTGAGCGACGGATCGGTGCGCCGGTGCGGGCCTATGGGCCTGCGTGAGGATGATGATCGGGGTCTTGTCTGATGACGGGTAAGGTGCAGGGAAGCGATACCGGTGACTACGTGAGGCTGTCGGAGGGCGTCACGCATTATGAGCTCTCGGGGAGCGAAGACGGTCCGCCGGTGGTGCTCATCCCCGGCTTCTCGGTTCCCTTGTTCGTCTGGGATCCGACCTTTGAGGCGCTCTGTGCAGCGGGTTATCGTGTGCTGCGCTATGATCTCTTCGGTCGTGGGGAGTCGGAGCGCCCTTGCGGACGCTATGACCTGGCGCGTTTTGAGCGCCAGCTGGTGGAGCTGGTTGCTGCGCTCGGTCTGGGGCCACGGGTCGACCTCGTGGGGCTATCGATGGGCGGGGCGATCGCGGTCGGGGTGACCGACCGGCATCCCGACCTGGTGCGTCGGCTCGTGCTGATCGACCCTGCCGGGCTGTTTCGGTCGGTGCCGTGGGCTCTGCGGTTGCTGCGCCTCCCGTTGGTGGGAGAGTTAGCTGTGGCGTTATTGGGTAGGCGGATGCTCGTCTCATCGCTTGAGGCCGACATCCACGAGCCTGGTGAGACGGCGAAGTTGATGGAGCGTTATCGCGAGCAGTATCTGGCGCAGATCCGGCGGCGGGGCTTCTTCCGGGCTTTGCTCTCGACGGTGCGCCATGGCCCACTCGCGGGGCTGGACGCGAGCTATGCGCGGGTGGGCAGACAGGGGCGGCGGGTCCTGCTCCTCTGGGGCCGCGAGGACAAGACGGTCTCTTTTGCGCTGAGTGAGACGGCCAGGGGGTTGATGCCCAACGCGCACTTTCACGCCATCGATGATGCGGGCCACGCGCCCCACCTAGAGCGTCCTGGGATGGTGAACAAGCTGATCGTCGAGTACTTGGGCAAGTGAGGGGAGGTAGGGGATGGAGGTAACGGCCTTTAGGGTCATACGCTACACGCGGCAGTTCGACGCGATGCTGGCGTTCTACCGCGATGTGTTGGAGATGCGCGCTGTTCAGAGCTGGAAGCGCCCCGGCAACGTGGGCGCGTTGCTCTCGCCATCACGGGCGGTGGGGCAAGCGATGATTGAGTTGCTCGATCTCAAGGCGCGGGCCACGCGCAAGGGGCGGCCCGCCAACGTCGAACTCAGTCTGGAGGTGCGGGATGTCGATGCTTGGCACGATCGTCTCCGGCGTCAGGGCGTGCGCATCGTCGATGCTTTGGAGGACAAGCCGTGGGGCCATCGTGCTTTCTCTATCGAGGATCCGGACGGGATGCAGATCTCGCTGTATGAGGTGAGCTGATGGTGGAGACCCCGACGACGTATAGCTGGGCGCTCTTCGATGCGGACGGTACGCTCTTCGACTATGAGGCGGCTGAGCGGCAGGCGCTCAGCGCTACCCTTGGGCAGTTCGGGCTGCCGTTCGGCCCCGAGGTGTTGGAGACGTATCAGGAGGTCAACGGGCAGCTCTGGCGGGCCTTCGAGCTGGGACAGACGACGCCCGAGCGGATCAAGACGGAGCGCTTTGCGCTGCTCTTCGAGGCGATCGGGCGATCAGGATCGTTCCCCGATCCCGCGCTGTTCGGCGATGCCTACTTGACGACATTGGGGACCTGTGTCGACCTGCTGCCCGATGCTATGACGGTGCTGGATGCCCTGACCGGCAAGGTGCGGTTGGCGCTGATCACCAATGGCCTCACCAAGGTCCAGCGCGCACGACTGGCGGCGTCAGGCCTCGACGGGACCTTTGAGGTCGTGGTGATCTCGGAGGAGGAGGGGGTGGCGAAGCCGGACCCCGGGATCTTCGACGTTGCCTTCGAGCGGATGGGAGGTCCGGCCCGGCGTGACGTGCTGATGGTCGGTGATAGCTTGACCTCGGACATCTGCGGGGCGAACGCCTATGGCATCGATGCATGCTGGTACAACCCTGCCGGTCTTCCGCGCGACCCGGAGGTCCAGGTGCGTTACGAGATCCGGCGCTTGACGGCGTTGTTGCAGATCCTGGGTGTGGATCCCTAGGAGCTGCCGACTTTCTCGGCCTACCGGCAGCTCCTGCTGTTCACCGTCTTTGCGGAGAGCTGGGCAGCTATGGCTCACGGGCGTGAGCTGTATCAGACACACAGGAGGGTTGAAGTGGAAAAACTGAGTCGAGCGGCACAGGCGCGGGCGCACGCCTTCATCTTCGAGCACGGACGTCCGTTGGAGCGAGCCAAGTTCCGCTATCACTTCGAGGGGGGGCCTGCAGAGGGGGTTTTCGACGCACTGGATCCTTTTCAGAACGAGGATGGCGGCTTTGGTCACGGGCTTGAGGCTGACCTACGAACAACGAGCTCGTCGGTCCTGGCGACGACGATGGCGCTGCAGCATCTGCGTGACTTTGGTGCGGGGGCCGATCATCCGTTGGTGCAGGGCGCGATCCGGTATCTCTTGGCCACCTACGATGCCGAGCGAGAGGTGTGGCCCATCATCCCGCAGACTGCTAATGATGCCCCCCACGCACCTTGGTGGCTGCTGGATGAGGGCATCACGGAGAGGTTCGGCGGCTACCTTGCCAATCCGCGGGCCGAGATCGTGGGATATTTCTACGACTATGCCGGGTTGGTGCCGGTGACGCTGCGCGCGAGGCTGACCGATGCCGTAGTGCAGCATCTTAGGGCGCGCGGCGAGGCGCTCAACGGTGAGGAGATCCCCTGCTATGTGCGCCTCATCCGGACCGAAGCGCTGCCCGCCGATGTACGGTCTGAGCTCGTAAGCTTGCTCGCGCCCGTCGTTGATCGGGTGGTGGTGAAGGATCCGGCGCAGTGGGGGAGCTATGGTTTGACCCCGCTTGAGATCGTCGAGAGCCCCAATTCACCGTTTGCGGAGCTGCTGGGCGATATCGTGCCCGCCTACCTCGACTACGAGGTCGGGCAGCACGCCGAGGATGGCGTCTGGCAGCCCAAATGGATGTGGTATGGGCTGTATCCCGAGGCATGGCCGCAGGCAAAGCAGGACTGGACCGGGTATATTACTGTGCGGGTGCTCACGATCCTCAGGTGCTTCGGCCGATTGGAGGCGTAGGTGGAGCCGCTGGAACTCTCACTGGAGACGGTGCGACGGTTGGCGCTTCACTGCCAGGGGCTGGACGGCTTCAGGCCCTCGGAAGAAGGTAAGGCGGGTGCCACCGAGATCATCGAGCGCATAGGCTATGTGCAGATCGACACGATCCATGTCATCCAGCGTGCCCACCATCACGTGCTGTGGAGCCGCTGTCCCGATTACTCGCCCGATCTGCTGTACACGCTGCTGGCTGAGGACCGTGCGGTCTTCGAGGGGTGGAGCCACGCGCTGTCGTACCTCCCGATGTCTGATTTCCGCTATTACGCGCTGCGTATGGGGGAACGAGCGCTCGCGGACCGTCAGAAGGCCTGGCGTGATGAACACCGAGAGGTCTTCGACGCTGTGCTGCAGCGCATCCGTGAGGACGGCGCGCTGGGCACAGCGGATTTCGAAGCGCCCGCGGGCTTCAAGGGCGGGACCTGGTGGAATGGGTGGAAGCCGGCGAAGCGGGCCCTGGACGTGTTGTTTGATCTGGGTGAAGTGATGGTCTCGGAGCGCCGCAACTTCCAGCGCATCTATGACCTGAGGGAGCGTGTCATCCCGGAGGGCGCCGATGACCCGGAACCCGATCGCGCGGAGGTCCAGGACTACGTGATTCGTAGGTCGGTCGGGAGTCTGGGCGCGCTGCCCAAGAAGGAGGTCCGGTGGTGGGTGCGGACGCGCCCGACCGAAGCCGCGCTCCAGCGCGCGGTGGAGCTGGGCCTGATCACGCCCGTGCGGGTCGAAGGGCAGGGCGATGAGCCCTGGTACGCCTGGACCCAAGCGCTGGCAGCGGTTGATGGGGAGCCTGCCTCGCCTCCTACGCTGCACATCCTCTCGCCCTTTGATAATCTCATCATCCGTCGTCACTGGTTGGAACCGGTCTTCGGCTTTCGCTACCGGCTGGAGTGCTACACGCCCAGCGACAAACGCCAGTACGGTTACTTTGCGCTGCCGATCCTTTGGGGGGATCGCTTCATCGGACGTGCGGACACCAAGGCGGACCGCTCGTCCAAGACGTTGATCGTGCGCCAACTCACGTTTGAGCCTGACGTCGATGGGGACGACGGCGTGCTGCCCTCGCTGGCCCGGGAGCTGTGGGACTTTGCGGCATTCAACGAGTGCGAGTCTGTCGCGGTTGAGACGGTCTCACCGGAGGCACTGCGTGCGCCTCTCGTGCTAGCCCTGAAGTGTGAAGGGGGATAGCGATACATTCACAGAGTCTTGTGGCAGACGTCGCACAGATCGTCCTGGGACTGATCTGTGCGGGTGGTCTTCTGATCGTCGCCCTGCGGGTGGGGCGGCGATGGCGGCCCTTGTCCTGGGCGACCTTCATCGGCTTGGGCGGTGTGATATCCCTGCTCACGATCGGATTGGCGAGCGCGGTCACCTTCGGTATAGTCCTCGGTGAGGACCTTTTCGGCATCGTACGACTCCTGACCTGGTCGCTCTTCCTGCATGTGCCGGCCTTCCTGGTGGGGGCCGGGGTCCTTGCCCGGCGACGATCGCCGGCGGCAGCGCTGGGGTGTTGGGCGGTGGCGCTGTTGTTGGGCCTGGTCGCTCTGGATGCTTTCATCATCGAGCCGCGCCGGCTGGAGGTGAGCACGCTCGAGATCCCATCCGACAAGATCGAGGCGCCGATCCGCGTTGTCGTGCTGGCAGATATCCAGACGGACCGCCCGGGGCGCTATGAGCGCCGAGCGCTGCAGAGCGCCATGGTGCACCGGCCCGATCTGATCCTCTTCGCGGGCGACTACATCCAGTTGGGTCGCCGCAGCCGCGGATACGAGGAAGAGCTTGCGGCGCTGCGCGACGTGCTGGCGGAGGTGGGCGTCTCGGCGCCCCTGGGGGCCTACGCCGTGGGTGGCAACGTGGACCGCCCCGGGATCTGGCTTCAGGCGTTCGACGGTCTGCCCGTCACGACGATGGAGCAGACGGCGAGGGCTGACCTGGGGTCGGTTGTGGTCACGGGCCTGAGTTACCGGGATGCGTCGGATATCCATCTCAGGGTGGCGGCGCAGGATGTCTTTCACATTGTGCTGGGTCACACACCCAACTTCAGCCTGGGGCAGGTCGACGCGGACCTGCTGATCGCCGGGCACACGCATGGAGGGCAGGTACGGTTGCCCTTCATCGGGCCGTTGCTCACGCTCTCATCCGTCCCGCGAAGCTGGGCCTCCGGGACGACGCAGATCGCGCCGGACACAACCCTTGTCGTCTCGCGCGGGATCGGCCTGGAGCGGGGCAACGCGCCCAGGCTCAGATTTCTCTGCCGCCCGGAGGTGGTGGTGATCGACCTGGTGCCGCTGGGTGCGGCAGAATGAGGACATCACGTGCGCATCCGCATTGAGGGTGCACATGAGCATAACCTGCAGGACGTCGACGTCGAGTTCGGCGACGGGCTGACGGTGGTGACGGGTGTCTCGGGCTCGGGGAAGACATCGCTGGTCTTTGACACACTCTTCCACGAGGCGCGACGTCGCTTCCTGGAGGTCTTTTCGCTCGGTGAGCGGCTGGTCCCTGCCGACGTGCGTAGCATCACCGGGATGGGGCCCGCGGTCGCTGTGGGTCAAAATGTGCTCAACCGCAATCCGAGTTCGACATTGGCGACCGCTTCGGGGCTGCATCCCTTCCTGCGCCTGCTCTACGCGCACTTCGGGGAGCGTGTGTGTGCCGGGTGCGGGGCGCCTCTGGCGGTTCACGCCGAAGACGCCATCGTCGAGCGGCTGGTCGCCCTCGCTGCTGTGGCGCCGATCCAACTGCACGCGCCGCTGTTGCGCCGGGTGGTAGGCAGCCATCGCACGTTGCTGTCGATGTTGATCGAGACCTTTGGCGCGGACCACGTGATGGTCGATGGAGCGCCACCGGCGAAGGAGGGGCTCGACCCGAACTTGGCCCACGATCTGGACGTGATGGTGGACGCGCTGGATCAGGGCGCGGCGGCGGGCGAGGTGCGCGAGGCGCTGGGGCACGTATGGGCGTTGGGTGCCGCCGCCGTGGAGGTGCGTCATGACGCGCGGTCGACGACCTTCTCACGTGCGCCGGTCTGTGTAGCGTGCGGGGCGTGGTTTGGGGAGCTCTCGCCGGTCTCCTTTCATCAGCCCTGTCCCCACTGCGAGGGCGTCGGCTGCGACCACTGTGGTCACACGGGCCTACATCCCGACGCGGCAGGGGTGCGCCGGCAAGGACTGCGCCTGCCCGACCTCCTGGCGCTCTCGGTCGATGAGGTGCGGGAGCGTTTCTCTGAGGCAGCCCTTCCGTCGGCAGCACGGCGCCTTGAGGCGGAGATCATCCGCCGCCTTGAGGCGCTGGACCGCGTGGGATTGGGTTACATCGCGCTGGACCGCCCGTCGCCCACGCTCTCCAGAGGCGAGTCCCAGCGCGTACGGTTGGCTGTGGCGCTGACGAGCCGACTGGAGGACATTGTCCACGTGCTCGACGAGCCCACCATCGGGCAGCATCCGGCAGACGTGGCGCGCCTGCTGCCCGCTTTTCGGGAGCTCGGCGGTCCGGTGATCTACGTTGAGCACGACCGCATCGCCGCGGCGGCTGCCGATCGCGCCATCGACCTCGGGCCCGGGGCCGGCAGCGCCGGGGGGCGGGTGATCTTCGCAGGCACGCCCGCGGACCTGTGGCAGGCGGAGACGCCGACCGGTCGCTATTTCAGCCTCCGTGAGCGTGTCGCGATCCCGACGTCACGCCCTCAGCCGGAGGCTTTCCTCACGGTGCGCGGCGCCCATGTCCGGACGCTGCGGGGCATCGATGTGGCGATTCCACTCGGACGTCTGACCGTCATCACGGGCGTGTCGGGCTCCGGGAAGAGCACCTTCGTCGAGGACGTGCTCGCCGCTTCCATCGCGCAGGGCGTGCCGGTGGGCTGCGAGGCGCTGGAAGGTCCGCCCCTGAAGGTCGTGATGGTCGATCAAGGGCCGATCGGGCGCAACCCCCGCTCGAATCCGGCGACCTACACAAAGTTGGCGGACATCGTGCGCGACGCCTTTGCGACCGCTACCGGCCTTTCCCCCTCGCATTTCTCTTTCAATCGCCCCGAGGGTGCGTGCCCCGCCTGCAAGGGCAT
The DNA here is from genome assembly GCA_040774145.1 of Anaerolineae bacterium. GTDB lineage: Bacteria > Chloroflexota > Anaerolineae > B4-G1 > SLSP01 > PWVB01. The sequence continues at coordinate 156 of JAXGUU010000045.1, read as the reverse complement.
CGGCGCCATCGAGGTGGCGATGCGCTATCTTCCCTCGACTTGGATCCCCTGCGCTGCATGTGAGGGGCAGCGCTTCAGTGAGGAGGTGCTGGCTGCCGCGGCCCGCTTTGGCGAGGACGAACTCTCCATCTCCGACTTCTACCGGCTGACGATGGC